>NZ_DBFCCJ010000028.1:0-45064 GCF_048380235.1 Ventrimonas sp.
GGTATAATGCTGAACTTCAGCCAGTTTTCGAAAGTAATAAAGCTGTTGTAAATTCATAACCTTTCTCCTTTGCCATCATACATTCCATTATACAGGATGAACAGGAAAAATTCCAGAAGAACGCATAAAAAGTGTTAATAAAATATCAGAAACAGGGCGAAACGGGGTTTGACAATTTCAGAAAAACTGCCTAGAATAAAGGTGAGTGTCAGCACATAGGAGACTGAAGCATGAGGGAAATCAAGAAGCATATATTTCTGGAGACAATTTCATATGAGAACCGCCATATGAGCCCCCGCAATCTTTATATCATTCGGGGAGAAGAGCGGAGTCTGATGGTCGATACATCGAACAATACTGAACGGGACTGGACCATCTTAAAGGGCATGATCGATGCGCTGGGGATTGATTGCAGAAAGCTGGATATTTTTATTACCCATGAGCATCCGGATCATACAGGCCTGGTACCGAAGCTGCAGGAGCTTGGAGCCAGGGCATTTATGAATCCGGATGAGACAAGAAAGCGGGTGGATCTGCTGCACAGCTATCTGGCAGATGAGCGTGCCCGGATTGAAAATCTGCGGATCGTCGGGGTAACCAAAGAGGAAACACCGGAGGTATATGATACCTTCATGGAATATACGACAAAAGCTTACGCATCCGAGAAGAGTCCGCTGGAGCTTTCCTTTATTCCGATCCACCCGGGAGATATCCTTTCGTATGGCGGATACCATTTTGAGGTGAAGCTGTTAAAGGGACATACCTTCGGACAGTGTGGTCTGTACGAGCCGGAGAAGAAGCTTATGTTTGTGGGAGATCAGCTCATGACCACAATTGTCCCGATTGTAGGAACACAGGAGACAGATCTCGGTATGCTGAAATGCTATCTGGATTCCCTTGGAGATCTGAAGCATAATTACAAAGACTGTTATTTTCTGCCCTGTCATTATGGGGAGATTAGGAATGTTGAAAAAGAAGTAAACCGCATTATTCTGGGGTATCTGGAAAAATGCGAGATCATGAAGCATGTTCTGGAGGAAGCGGGAACGGCGCTGACCACGCGGGATATTGGTGTACGGACTTATGGACGGAGCCAGGGACCGCCGGATTACGCGCATTTTGCCTCCTGTACCTATATCTGGGCCAAGACCTTTTCCTGTATGGAATATATGATGGGGGAGGGCTTTGTCGAGAGATCTGAGCGGGACGGCATTATCTACTGGAAAGCGCCCTCCATACATTTTGAAAATAACCGGTAAATTCCGGCGCATTTCTGCGCTTTAAGGGACTGTCATACTGAGGAGCAAAGGTGAGGGAAATCTCTGCCTTTACCTGTCCGGGTCTTGCAGAAAGAATCAGCACACGGTCAGCGGTGCTGATGGCTTCTGCAAGGTCATGGGTGATCAGGATGGCGGTCTTTTTTGTTTCCCTGATGATCGTGGCAATGTCATCGCACACGGTGAGCCTGGTCTGGTAATCCAGAGCAGAGAAGGGCTCATCCAAAAGCAGCAGGTCCGGTTTTAAGATGAGTGTGCGGATCAGGGCAGCACGCTGTCGCATACCGCCGGAAAGTTCGGAGGGATGAGCGTCCGCGAATTCAGCCAGTCCGTAATTTTCCAGCATTTCATCAAGTGTTTTCATGGCGGCCTTTGTTTTCCGGTGCCGGATCTCCAGACCAAGGGCAGCATTTTCACGGATCGTACGCCATTCAAACAGATGATCCCGCTGGAGCATGTAACCGATCCCTGCCTGAGCTTCCTTGAGCGGAGCGTCACCTATATAGACAGAACCTTCTTCCGGAGTCAAAAGGCCGGCGAGAAGGGAAAGCAGGGTTGACTTGCCGCAGCCGGACGGGCCGACAATGGCAAGAAATTCGCCCTTGTTTACGGTAAAAGAGATGCCGGAAAGCGCAGGGGTCGCACCCAGCGGAGAGTGATAAGCATAGCTGATGTCACAGACGCGTAAGAAAGGTTCCATGGCCGGTCCTCCCTGTTTTTATACCATATTTTATGAAGAAAAGAACGAAGAGTTCCGGAAAACCCTTGCATTTACGAAAAACAGGTGCTATAATAAAAACGATAACATGATAATCTGACAGTTTGAGAGTGGGCATATGTCCACTCTCAATTTTTTGTGACTGCTGTCAGGGCATGACGTGAAGTGAGGTGACAACCATGACAAGAAGAGAAGAATACGAGTCCCGTACAGAAGCATTTCTGCTTCCGGTTCTTGCGGAGCACAATTTCGAGCTCTGGGATGTGGAGTATGTAAAGGAAGCCGGTACCTGGTATCTGCGAGCCTACATTGATAAAGAGGGCGGTATCGCGGTGGATGACTGCGAGGTGATCAGCCGTATCTTAAGTGACTGGCTGGACCAGACGGATTTCATCGAAGACAGCTATATTCTGGAGGTGAGCTCTCCGGGACTTGGCCGTCCGCTGAAGAAAGAGCGTGATTTTGAACGCAGTCTTGGCGAAGAGGTGGAGATCCGCCTTTACAAGGCACTGAATAAGCAGAAGGAATTTACCGGAATCTTAAAAGCATACGATAAGGAAACGGTGACGATCGAAACGGCAGAGGGCGAACTGGTATTTAATCGTCCGGACATTGCGCTGATCCGGCTGGCGTTTGATTTTTAAATAGGATTTAGGAGGATAAAACCATGAATAAGGAATTAATCGAGGCATTAAACCTGCTGGAAAAGGAAAAAAATATCAGCAAGGCGACTCTGTTGGAAGCAATCGAAAATTCTCTGCTGACCGCCTGCAAGAACCATTTCGGCAAGGCAGATAATATCAAAGTCAACATCAACCCGGAAACCGGCGATTTCTCTGTATATGCAGAGAAAGAGGTAGTAGAGGAGGTAGAGGATCCGTTAACCCAGATCAGCTACGCGGAAGCAAGACTGAAAAACCCGAAGTTTTTCCTGGGCGATATTATTAACTGCCCGATCGAGTCCAAATCCTTTGGCCGTATCGCTACCCAGAACGCAAAGAACGTCATTCTGCAGAAAATCCGTGAGGAAGAGCGCAGCATGCAGTTCAACGAGTGGTATCAGAAAGAAAAGGATGTGGTAACCGGTATTGTTCAGCGCTACTTAGGCAAGAACGTCAGCATCAACCTTGGTAAGGTTGATGCTATCCTGAATGAGGCTGAGCAGGTAAAGGGCGAGGTGTTCAAGCCGACAGAGCGTATCAAAGTATATGTTCTGGAAGTAAAGGATACACCAAAGGGACCGCGCATCTCCGTATCCCGCACCCATCCGGACCTGGTAAAGCGTCTGTTTGAGGAAGAGGTTGCCGAGGTGAAGGACGGCATCGTTGAGATCAAGGCAATTGCCCGTGAGGCAGGCTCCAGAACCAAGATCGCTGTATGCTCCAACGACCCGAACGTAGATCCGGTGGGAGCATGTGTCGGAATGAATGGTGCCCGTGTCAACTCCATCGTTAATGAGTTGCGTGGTGAGAAGATTGATATCATCACCTGGGATGAGAACCCGGCCTTTATGATCGAGAATGCGTTAAGCCCGGCAAAGGTAATCTGTGTTGTGGCAGATGAAGAGAGCAAAGAGGCACAGGTGATTGTTCCGGATTACCAGCTTTCCCTGGCAATCGGTAAAGAGGGACAGAATGCAAGACTGGCAGCACGCCTGACCGGCTACAAGATCGATATCAAGAGTGAAACGCAGGCAAGAGAGCTTGGCCTGTTCGAGGAGATGGGCATTGATTATCAGGAAGAGGGCGTCTATGACAATCTCGACGCTGATTTTGAAGTGTCCGCTACCGATGATTATTCAGACAATCATACCGAGTTCTAGTTGCAAAGAGCAGAAAAATAGAGAGAACGTCTGGTTTACGCAACGCGTGAACAGCGGCAGATAGGAAGTGAACAGCAATTGGTGAATGCGAAGAAATTTCCGCAGAGACAGTGCATCGGCTGCGGTGAAATGAAAAACAAAAAAGAAATGATCCGTATACTGAAAACACCGGAAGGAGAATTCGTTGTGGATGCGACCGGACGCAAGAACGGACGCGGCGCATACATCTGCCCGTCCATGGACTGCTTCAAAAAGGCAGTGAAGGGCAAGGGACTGGAGCGTTCCTTTAAAATGGCGATCCCGAAAGAGGTGTACGAGACACTGGAAAAGGAGATGGAACAGCTTGGATAACAGACAGAAAATCCTGAACCTGATCGGACTGGCTACCAAGGCCGGAAAGACCGCAAGCGGGGAATTCTCTACAGAGAAAGCCGTAAAGAGCGGCAAAGCCCACCTGGTCATTGTATCAGAGGAGGCTTCCGACAACACGAAGAAGATGTTTACCAATATGTGTACTTACTATAAAGTTCCCATCCTGTTTTTAGGCGGCAAAGAGGAGCTTGGGCATTCCATGGGCAAGCAGATGCGCGCATCTCTGGCTGTTGTGGATGCAGGACTGGCAAAGGCAATCGTGAAACAAATGAATATAATCGGAGGTAGTGTGTATGAGAGTAAGTGAACTGGCAAAAGAGCTGGGGAAAACCAGCAAAGAAGTATTAGATGTATTACAGAAAAATAATCAGGATGTGTCATCTCATTCCTCTAATGTGAATGAGGCACAGATCGGCATGGTAAAGAAAGCACTGAATGCCGGTGCTTCCGAGCAGCCGAAGGCAGACGGTGCGGCACCGAAGAAGAAGCTGGCAGCGGTATATCGTCCGCAGAATTCCCAGCAGAGACCGGCTCAGCCGAAGCCGGCAGCACGCCCGCAGGCACAGAGCACTTCTGCTCCGGCGCAGCAGGCAGCTGAGAATGCAGCACCGCAGCAGGCAAGACCGGCCCAGAACGGTGAGAACCGTCAGGGCAGTGTGGGCCGCGATAACAACCGCCAGGGCGGCTTTAACGGAAACCGCGAGGGTGGCTTTAACCGTGATAATAACCGTCAGGGCGGCTTCAACCGTGATAACAACCGTCAGGGTGGCTTTAACCGCGATAATAACCGCCAGGGCGGCGGCTTCAACCGTGATAACAACCGTCAGGGCGGTGGCTTTAACCGAGATAACAACCGCCAGGGCGGCTTTAACGGAAACCGCGAGGGTGGCTTTAACCGTGATAATAACCGTCAGGGCGGCTTTAACCGTGATAACAATCGTCAGGGTGGCGGCTTTAACCGTGATAATAACCGCCAGGGTAGCTTTAACGGAAACCGGGAAGGTGGCTTTAACCGTGATAACAACCGTCAGGGCGGCGGCTTTGGCGGAAACAGAGATAACCGTCAGGGCGGCTTTAACGGAAACCGCGAGGGTGGTTTTAACCGCGATAATAATCGTCAGGGCGGCGGCTTTGGCGGAAACAGAGACAACCGTCAGGGTGGCGGCTTTGGCGGAAACCGCCAGGGCGGTTCCGGAAGACCGGGTCAGAAAGACGGAGGTTCCAAGAATTACGATACCCCGATCCAGACCAAGCCGACCAACAACCGTCAGCAGACCAACAATGCGCATAAGAAAGACAAATACGATAAGACCAGAATGATGGAAGACGGACCAAGAAACAAGAACGGAAAGGTTTCCAAGCATCCGTTCATCATGCCGCAGAAGCCGGCTGAGGAGAAGGTGGAGGATACCGTAAAGGTAATCACCATTCCTGAGGTTCTGACCATTAAGGAGCTGGCAGACAAGATGAAGCTGCAGCCGTCCGCTATCGTTAAGAAGCTGTTTTTACAGGGCAAGATTGTAACCTTAAACTCTGAGATCGATTTCGATCAGGCAGAGGAGATCGCAATGGAGTATGAGGTACTCTGCGAGAAGGAAGAGAAGGTCGATGTCATTGCCGAGCTCTTAAAAGAGGATGAAGAGGATGAGAAGGACATGGTTTCCAGACCGCCGGTTGTCTGCGTTATGGGACACGTTGACCATGGTAAAACATCCCTGCTTGATGCCATCCGTCAGACCAATGTTACCTCACGCGAGGCAGGCGGTATTACCCAGCACATCGGTGCATATACCGTAGATGTGCGCGGCCAGCAGATTACCTTCCTGGATACCCCTGGACATGAGGCGTTTACCGCAATGCGTATGCGCGGTGCACAGTCCACAGATATCGCGATCCTGGTAGTCGCAGCAGATGATGGCGTTATGCCGCAGACGGTTGAGGCAATCAACCACGCAAAGGCAGCAGGGGTTGAGATCATCGTTGCCATCAACAAGATTGATAAGCCGTCCGCAAACGTAGACCGAGTAAAACAGGAGCTGGCTGAGTATGAGCTGATTCCGGAGGACTGGGGCGGAAATACCGTATTTGTGCCGGTATCCGCACACACCAGGGAAGGTATCCCGGAGCTGCTTGAGATGATCCTTCTGACTGCAGAAGTGAAAGAGTTAAAGGCTAATCCGAACCGCCGTGCAAGAGGTCTTGTGATCGAGGCTGAGCTGGATAAGGGCAAAGGTCCGGTTGCCACCATTCTGGTACAGAAGGGTACTCTTCGTGTCGGTGATAACGTAACTGCAGGTCCGTGCTACGGTAAAGTCCGTGCCATGATGGACGATAAGGGCCGCAGAGTGAAAGAGGCTGGTCCGTCCATGCCGGTTGAGATCCTGGGCTTAAACGATGTTCCGGGCGCAGGTGACGTGCTGATGGCTACCGAGAACGAGAAAGAGGCAAGAAGCTACGCAGAGACCTTCATCTCTGAGAGCAAGAATAAATTACTGGAAGACACCAAGGCAAAGCTGTCTCTGGATGATCTGTTCAGTCAGATCAAGGCTGGTAATGTCAAAGAGCTTCCGATCATTGTAAAGGCAGATGTACAGGGTTCCGTAGAGGCAGTAAAACAGAGTCTTGTAAAACTGTCCAACGAGGAGGTTGTAGTCAAGGTGATCCATGGTGGTGTTGGTGCTATTAACGAATCCGATGTATCCCTGGCATCCGCTTCCAATGCGATCATCATCGGATTTAACGTACGTCCGGACGCTACTGCGAAGTCCATCGCAGACCGCGAGAAGGTTGACCTGCGTCTGTACCGCGTCATTTACCAGGCCATTGAGGATGTTGAGGCAGCCATGAAGGGTATGCTGGATCCGGTATTCGAGGAGCAGGTGATCGGTCATGCAGTTGTCCGTCAGACCTTCAAGGCATCCGGCGTTGGCACCATTGCGGGTGCTTACGTGATGGATGGTAAGTTCCAGAGAGGATGTTCCTGCCGCATCACCCGCGACGGTGAGCAGATCTTCGAAGGCGCGCTGGCTTCCTTAAAGCGTTTCAAGGACGATGTCAAGGAAGTTGCAACTGGCTACGAGTGCGGTCTTGTATTCGAGAAGTTCAACGATGTCAAGGAAGACGATATGGTGGAAGCATACATGATGGTAGAGGTACCGCGCTAGTTTTTTGCGGTGATGACCTGAAAATCCATGTGACTGCGCACAAAAGAGACAGTCACGGGTTCCCTGAACTTTGGAAAGGAAGCACTGAATTTTCGGTGCTTCCTTTAAGAGTATTTAGAGAGAGGAATGAAATAGAATGCGAAAAAACAGCATCAAAAATACAAGAATTAATATGGAAGTGCAGAGAGAGCTCAGCGAGATCATCCGCACCGAGATCAAGGACCCGCGGGTAAACGGCGCCATGACCTCCGTTGTGGCTGTTGAAGTTACGCCGGATCTTAAATACTGCAAGGCATACATCAGTGTGCTGGGCGACGAGGAGCGCGCGAAGGATGCGCTGACCGGCCTTAAGAGCGCCGTGGGCTACATCCGCAGAGAACTTGCGCACCGCGTCAATCTGCGCAATACCCCGGAGATCACATTTGTTCTGGATCAGTCCATAGAGTATGGTGTGAACATGTCCAGACTGATCGACGAGGTAACCAGAGATTTAAAAGACTGAGAAAGGAGTGACGGAGGATGCAGGAACGCAAACTGATGGAACTGGCAGAAGCAGCAGGTAACATTGCCATTGTGGGCCATGTGAGACCGGATGGGGACTGTGTAGGCTCCTGTCTGGCTGTGTGCAACTATATCACGGAGCAGTATCCGGAGAAAACGGTAGATGTATATCTGGAGACGCCTCCGGCAAAATTTTCCTACTTAAAGCAGTTTGAGCGGATCTGCTCTGATCCGGATACCGGAAATCAGTATGACCTGTGCATCTGTCTTGACAGCGGAGACCGCGAGCGTCTTGGAAAGAATGTGGTGTATCTGAATACCGCAAAGACCAGCATCTGCATCGATCATCACATCACAAATCAGGGGTATGCTGCGGCGAATTTTGTAAAGGCCGATGCCAGCGCAACCTGTGAGGTACTTTATGATTTTCTGGATGAGGAAAAGATCAGCAGAGATGTGGCAGAGTGTATCTATACCGGGATCCTTCATGATACCAACGTCTTCAAGAACAGCAATACCACGCAGCGGACTATGCAGGTGGCCGGAGCCATGATGGCAAAGGGCATCAATTTTTCCCGCATCATTGACGAGAGCTTTTATCGAAAAACCTATGTCCAGAATCAGATCATGGGACGTGCTGTGCTGGAGAGTGTGCTGTTTCTGGAGGGAAAGTGCATTTTCAGCGTGGTACGAAAACAGGATATGGATTTTTACGGCGTAGAAGCCTCTGATCTGGACGGCATTGTGGATCAGCTCCGGATTACGGAGGGCGTGGAGGTGGCAATCTTCCTGTATGAGACCGAGAATCATGTATACAAGGTAAGCATGCGCTCCAACAACCTTGTCAATGTGAGCCAGGTAGCTGCGTATTTTGGCGGCGGCGGACACATCCGCGCAGCCGGATGTACGATGAGCGGAAGCGTCCACGATGTCATTAACAACCTTTCCGCACTGATCGAAAAGCAGATAAAGGAGAATGAAGCCTAGTGGACGGAATCATCAACGTATATAAGGAAAAAGGCTTTACCTCCCACGATGTGGTAGCGAAGCTGCGCGGTATCCTGCGCATGAAAAAAATCGGCCACACCGGAACCCTGGATCCGGCAGCGGAGGGTGTACTTCCGGTCTGCCTGGGAAAGGGAACCAGACTTTGTGACATGCTGACCGACAAGACAAAGACATACCGGGCCGTGCTGCTGCTTGGAAAGGAAACTGATACCCAGGACACTACAGGCGCGGTGCAGGCCGAGTATCCGGTGCATGTGACAGAAGAGGAGGTACGGGAAGCTATCTTAAGCTTTCTTGGTGACTATATGCAGATTCCGCCGATGTACTCCGCACTGAAAGTGAATGGCAAGAAGCTTTATGAACTGGCACGCCAGGGCAAGGAGGTGGAGCGAGAGGCTCGTCCGGTGCAGATCCTGGATATTAAGATTGAGAGTATCGAGCTGCCGCGAGTTACCTTTTCCGTGAGCTGTTCCAAGGGAACCTATATCCGTACCCTGTGTTATGATATCGGACGAAGGCTTGGATGCGGAGGCTGCATGGAATCTCTTTTGCGGACCCGCGTGGACTGCTTCGTTCTGGAAGACAGCCTGACCTTATCCCAGATCGAAAAGCTCCGGGATGCCGGCAGAGTGGAGGAGCATGTGGTTCCGGTGGAAGGCGTATTTCTGGGACTTCCGGCCCTTGCCACAAAACCGGGAGACGGGGACAAACTGGTACATAACGGAAATCCGTTCCCGGCGGAGCTTGCAGAGCCGGAAGAGACTGCAAAAGGAGCAGATCCGTCTGCAAAACCGGAAGGCAGGTCAGAAACCGAATGTAATCTGGCTGTATCTCTGGCAGATCGTTTTGATGGTGTCCGTGTCTACGACAGTGAACATCAGTTTATCGGTATTTACCGTTACAACGAAGAAAAACGGCGTTATCAGCCGCAGAAAATATTTCTTGGGGGAAACTAGCTATGAAGGTGATTACCGGGACCAGAGAGTTTTGCATAGAAGAACCAACTGTGGTAACCATTGGGAAATTTGACGGACGGCATCAGGGTCATCAGAAGCTGTTAAAAAAGATGCTGCAGCAGAAGGAAAACCACGGATGGAAGACAGCAGTCTTTACCTTTGATATGGCACCCATGGGAGTTGTGTCGGGAAAGCGGGCAACGGTTATTACCACCAATGAGGAACGCCGCAACAACATGAGGACCATGGGTATGGACTATCTGGTAGAGTATCCATTCAATCGGGAAGTGGCTGCCATGTCACCGGAAGATTTTGTCACCGAGGTGCTGGTAAAGCAGATGCATGCGAAGGCCGTGGTGGTCGGACCGGACTGCAGCTTTGGGTATAAGGGAGCCGGAAACGCGCAGCTTCTGCGAAAGCTCGGTCCGGCATATGGTTTTGAGACGATCGTCATCGAGAAAAAGCAGGACGATCATCGGGATATCAGCAGCACCTATGTCCGGGAGGAACTGGACCGGGGCAATATCGAGAAGGCGAATGAGCTTCTGGGCGAACCTTATGCCATTCACGGAAAGGTCGTGCATGGAAACCACATTGGCGGCGCCGTTCTGGGCTTTCCAACTGCAAATATCCTTCCGCCGCCGGAGAAACACCTGCCGCCCTTTGGTGTCTATGTTTCCCGCGTATTGATTGATGGAATGTTTTACGGCGGAGTCAGTAACATCGGAAGAAAACCGACTATTCAGGGCGAAAATCCTATCGGGGTGGAAACCTATGTCATGGGACTGGAAGAAGATCTTTACGGAAAAGACATCCAGGTGCAGCTCCTGAACTTCGAGCGCCCGGAACAGAAATTCGATTCCCTGGATGCGCTCAAGGAGCGGATCGGGAAAGACAAGCAATATGCCGCGGAATACATGGAAGCACATCCGGAGCTGTTCGCGGAAAAATAAAAGACAGAAAAATAGCTGGGAAGCATTTGATTTCCCAGCTATTTTTCGTATGATAGGAAATTGCGTCCTATCATACAAAAATGCTCCGCGAGGATGCGCACTCGGCGCAAAGGCAGATGGTTGCCGAAGCAACCGCGCCTCGGCGCGAGAATGTGCCAAGGCACATTCTTTTATCTGTAAATTAATGATATAACCGATTGTTTTCGTAGATCGGCTCGGAAGTCAGGTTCAGGCCCAGCTTCTTGAACGTGTTGGTATCAACAGAAGAGAGCATGACGGAGGTGTGAAGCTCGCATCCTCTTAACTTCGGAAGCTGCTCTAAGGCAAGCTTTGCGTTCGGGTCGGTGGCTGCGCACATGGAGAGGGCGATCAGAACCTCATCGGTGTGAAGGCGCGGGTTTTTGCTTCCCAGATATCCGGTCTTTAATCCCTGGATCGGCTCAATGAAAGTCGGGGAGATTAAGTGGATGTCATCGGAGATGCCGCCCAGCTCCTTGACTGCGTTTAACAGGACTGCTGCGGAAGCGCCAAGCAGGGCAGTGGTTTTTCCGGTGACGATCTTTCCATCCGGAAGCTCCATGGCTGCGGTCGGTGCGTTGGTCTCTTTGGCGAGGTTCACAGCAACCGGAACCACGCTTCTCATGTCGGTGGTGATCCTGGCCTGCTTCATGAGCAGCTCGATCTTGTATACCTCATCCTTGCTGCCTTTGTCTTTGGCGACACGGTTCAATGCCTGATAGTAGCGGCGGATGATCTCCTGGCGGGATGCCTCCTGGCATGCTTCGTCGTCGATGATACAGTTTCCGGCCATGTTCACGCCCATGTCAGTCGGGGATTTGTACGGGCAGTAGCCGTAGATGCCTTCAAACATGGCAGCCAGTACCGGGTAGATCTCAACATCACGGTTATAGTTGACGGTGGTCACGCCGTATGCCTCTAAGTGGAACGGGTCGATCATGTTGACATCGTTTAAATCTGCGGTAGCAGCCTCATATGCCAGATTGACCGGATGCTTAAGCGGAATGTTCCAGATCGGGAAGGTCTCAAATTTTGCGTAGCCGGCCTTGATGCCGCGCTTATTCTCATGGTAGAGCTGGGAGAGACAGGTTGCCATCTTTCCGCTGCCCGGTCCTGGTGCCGTGATGATGACAAGCGGCTTGGTGGTCTCGATGTAATCGTTCTTTCCGTAGCCGTCATCGCTTACAATGTGGGCAATGTTGTTCGGGTAGCCATCGATCGGATAATGACGGTATACTTTGATTCCGAGATGTTCAAGCTTTGTTTTAAAGACATCTGCGGATGTCTGGCCGGTGTAGCGGGTGATGACCACGCTGCCCACATAGAGACCCTTATCACGGTATTCCTGGATGAGACGCAGTACGTCCGCATCGTAGGTGATGCCAAGATCGTGGCGGATCTTGTTTTTCTCAATGTCTGCCGCATTGATGGCAATGACGATCTCAGCCTGGTCTGCCAGCTGCAGAAGCATGTTCAGCTTGCTGTCCGGCGCAAAGCCTGGCAGGACACGGGAAGCGTGATAATCGTCGAACAGCTTTCCGCCGAACTCCAGGTACAACTTGTCTCCGAACTGGCTGATCCGCTCGCGGATGTGTTCAGACTGCATTTTTAAGTACTTTTGATTGTCAAATCCAATTTTCATAGTTGTTAATACCCCTTTCCATGCAGGCTCGTGACTTCGTCACGAGCCTGCCTCGCCGTTCGCCATAACCATGCCTGCATGGTTATGGCTCTCTTTCGCTCGTTGTATTGTACCATAGAAAAGAGAGTTTTGCACCCGGATTTGTCAAAAAAATGTAATATGTGGTATACTCTAGTTATCGTGTATGACCGGAATTTTCCGGACAGATAATTTCATAATAAAAAACAGAAGAGGAACGTGAACTATGAAGGGAAAACGAAGATGGCTTCTGGCCGGTCTGCTGCTGACTGTTCTTGCAATCACCGGCTGTGGTTTTCTCCGCAATGCGGAAAAAATCGCAACGACGCCGGAACCGGTCGTGGTAGGCTCTGACGCAGAAGAAGCCTCAGAGGCCGAAAAAGCAGAGCAGAAAGCGGAAGCAGAAGAGCAGAAACTGATTTCAGAAATCCGGATTTCCAACATACCGGAACGTGAGGAAACCCGGGCAAAGGGTATTTATATTTCCGCCTATGTGGCAGGAACTCCGGCCCTGGTGGACAATCTGATCAACGAGTTTGACCGGACCGAGGCGAATGCCCTTGTCATTGATTTTAAGGATGATTTTGGGCGAGTGGTATGTGAGACGGAGTCACCTCTTGTGAAGCAGCTTGGCTCCACAAAGGTTTATATTGAGGATATTGCTGGGCTGATGCAGAAATTAAAGGATCATCATATCTATGCCATTGCGAGGATTCCGGCTTTTCGTGATGCGTGGCTTGCTGAGGCGCAGCCGGACTGGTGTGTGAAGAAAGCGGATGGCACGGTGTTTCAGGACAGGGATAACCACGCCTGGGTGAATCCTTATAAAGAGGAAGCCTGGGAGTATCTGGCAGAGATCGCCCTGGAAGCGCAGAAGCTTGGATTCGATGAGATCCAGTTTGATTATGTGCGCTTTTGTACAGAAAAGGGAATGCAGGATGCGGTATTTTCGGAGGAGGATACCAAGGGCCGCAGCCGGACCGAGGCGATCCTCGACTTTATGGAATATGAGTATGAGAAACTGAGCGCAGCCGGACTCTTTGTATCCGCGGATGTGTTTGGCGCTATCATCAACAGTGATGTGAATGCGGATTCCGTGGGACAGATTTACGGAGAGATGGCAAAGCATCTGGATTACATCAGTCCCATGATCTACCCGTCCCATTATTCGGACGGAAATTATGGTATTGACCACCCGGATATGCGTCCGTATGATACCATCTGCGCAGCGCTGACAGAATCACGCAAGGAGCTTTATTTCGCAGGACTCGACGGAAGTCATGTGGCGGCAGTGCGTCCGTGGCTGCAGGATTTTACAGCCAGCTGGCTGAAGAATCATATCCCCTATGGAGGAGACCAGGTGCGTGAACAGATCCGGGCGGTGTATGACTGTGGTTATGATGAGTGGCTTTTGTGGGATGCGGCCTGTACCTACGACTGGGAGGGCCTTCTGACACCGGAGGCAGCAAGCGAAGAGGATGAACGGATCGCGGCTTCTCGTGCACAGCTCCCGGAAACGACCTATGCACCGGAGGAAACGGGACACGATGCCCTGACCGTAACGGGCGGAGAAGATCTGGCAGGAAAAAGCTTTCCGGCTTCCCGGGCACTTTCCGAAGCAATGGAGACGGCAGAAGAGCCGGGAACTCCGCCGGAGACCGGAACCACGCTGCCGCCTACGGTTTAAGGCTGAGAAAAAAGCAAAAGAGACCAGAATAGAAAGAAACCAGAACAGAAAGAGACAGGAAACGGACATGACAGAACGAATCGTAAGACCGGGGGAATTTTACCGGCATTTTAAAAATAAACTCTACCAGATCGTGGCGGTGGCCAGACACTCGGAAACCGGCGAAAGTATGGTGGTTTACCAGGCACTATACGGGGACTACGGAGTGTATGTGAGGCCATACGATATGTTTACCAGTGAGGTGGATCATGAAAAATACCCGGAGGTGACCCAGCAGTGGAGATTTGAGCGGGTAGAGCCGGAGCAAAACGCAGCAGGAATGGCAGCAGGATGCGGACAGGCCGCAGCGGGAAACGGACAAGATTCCCGCCGGTATTACGCGGACCGTACCCCGGACCCGGCATTTCTGCAGTTTTTAGACACCGAGGATTTTGATCTGCGCATGGAATGTCTGAAAGCTCTGGAGGAGCGCGTCACCCAGCAGGAACTGGACAGTATCTATCTGGTACTGGATATGAAGCCGGAGCAGGGCTCTTTACAGGAACAGCTTTATGCGGTGCGCCGTTTCCTCACCATGCAGAAGCGCTATGACGGCAGCCGCCTTCGCTGATTTTATTTCAGCGGAAAAAGAGCATACGGGCAGCAGAACAGGACAGAACTGCCATCAGGAGGAATTATGTTATTTGACATTGAAGAAGAACTGAAAAAACTTCCTTCCCAGCCGGGCGTATACATCATGCACGATGCGAAGGATGAGATCATCTATGTGGGCAAGGCCATCAGCTTAAAGAACCGGGTGCGCCAGTATTTCCAGAGCAGCCGCGGTAAAACCGCCAAGATCCAGCAGATGGTGTCCCGCATCGCACGGTTTGAGTACATTGTAACCGATTCCGAGCTGGAGGCACTGGTGCTGGAGTGCAATCTCATCAAAGAGCACCAGCCGCGTTATAACACGATGTTAAAGGATGACAAGGCTTATCCGTACATCCGTGTTACAGTGGGAGAGGATTTTCCCCGGGTACAGTTTGCGCGTACCATGAAAAAGGACAGGAGCCGGTATTTTGGCCCGTACACCAGTGCCGGAGCGGTTAAGGATACGATTGATCTGATCCATAAGCTATATAAGGTACGTACCTGCAGCCGTTTGCTCCCGCGGGATATCGGCAAAGACCGCCCCTGCTTAAACTATCATATCAGGCAGTGTGATGCGCCATGCCAGGGCTACATCGGGAAAGAAGAGTACGCAGAGCACATCAGGCAGGTGCTTGAATTTTTAAACGGACATTATGACAATCTGCTGAAACGCCTGGAAAAACAGATGATGGAAGCTGCTGAAAAAATGGAATATGAAAAAGCGGCGGAGTACCGGGATCTGCTTTCCAGCGTGAAGAAGGTGGCGCAGAAGCAGAAAATCACCAGCAGCAGTATGGAAGACCGGGACATCATTGCCATGGCCATGAACGATACCGATGCGGTGGTGCAGGTCTTCTTTGTGCGCGAGGGCAAACTGATCGGACGGGATCATTTCGGCATCCGTATCGGCGCGGAAAAAGACAGCAGTCAGATCCTCACCAGCTTTGTAAAGCAGTTCTACGCCGGAACGCCGTTTCTGCCAAAAGAGCTGTGGATCCAGAGGGAAATCGAGGATATGGAGGTCATTGAGCAGTGGCTCAGTGCCCGAAAAGGCCAGAAGGTCCGCATTGTTGTTCCAAAGAAAGGGCAGAAGGAGCGCCTGGTAGAGCTGGCGCAGAAAAATGCGTCCATGGTATTGCGGCAGGATTTGGAGCGCAACCAGAGGGATGAGATGCGCACCATAGGCGCCATGAATGAGGTGGCATCCTGGCTGGGGCTCACCGGCGTGCGCCGGATGGAGGCTTTTGATATCTCCAACATTTCCGGCTACGAGTCAGTCGGCTCCATGGTTGTGTATGAGGACGGCAGGCCGAAGCGCAGTGATTACCGAAAGTTTCGCATCAGGACCGTTACCGGGCCGAATGATTATGCCTCGATGCGTGAGGTATTAATGCGCCGCTTTACCCACGGACTGGAAGAAATGTCTCAGTTAAAGGAACAGGGAGAAGAACAGAAATTCGGAAGCTTTACCAGATTTCCGGACATCCTGATGATGGATGGCGGGCGGGGACAGGTGAACATTGCACAGGAGGTGCTCGCAGAGCTGGGTCTTTCCATCCCGGTATGCGGCATGGTAAAGGATGACAGCCACCGGACCCGCGGATTGTATTACCGGAATGTGGAGATCCCCATTGACCGGCACTCCGAAGGGTTCCGGCTCATTACCAGAATCCAGGACGAGGCTCACAGGTTTGCTATTGAGTATCACCGGAGTCTGCGCAGCAAGAGCCAGGTACACTCTGTGCTGGATGACATTCCCGGAATCGGAGATACCAGGAGAAAGGCACTGATGAAGCATTTTAGATCGATCGAGGCCGTGCAGGCTGCCAGTGAGGAAGAACTTTCCCAGGTCCCCGGCATGAACCGCGCCGCGGCGGAAAGTGTGTACCGGTTCTTTCACAGCAGCGAAACCTGCCAACGCGGATGACAACCATCCGAATTTATGGTATGATGAACTTATTCTGAAAACAGATACAGCCTGTGGGCTTGAATCGGGCTGAATAAACAAGATAAAGGAGCGGGGCAATATGTACGGAGTAACAATTACAGAACTGATCACAAAGATGAAAATGAAAAATGTACTTCCGGAAATTGACGCAGACAAGGTGGTATTGAGTCACCCGGATGTAAACCGTCCGGCGCTTCAGTTAACGGGCTTTTTTGATCATTTTGACCGGGAGCGTGTCCAGATCATCGGATATGTGGAGCAGGCATACATCAATACCCTGCCGCGCGAGGTGCGGATGGAACGCTATGACAAGCTTCTTTCCAGTGAGATTCCGTGTGTGGTTTACAGCCGCGGCCAGGAGCCGGATGAAGATATGCAGAATCTGTGCCTGCACTATCAGGTCCCTCTGATGGTATCTGAAAAGAGCACCTCTGATCTGATGGCAGAAGTCATCCGCTGGCTGAAGGTCAAGCTGGCTCCGTGTATCAGCATCCATGGTGTGCTGGTGGACGTATTTGGTGAAGGTGTGCTGATCATGGGCGAGAGCGGTATCGGAAAGAGTGAGGCAGCCCTGGAGCTGATCAAGCGCGGACACCGTCTTGTATCCGATGATGTTGTAGAGATCCGCAAAGTCAGTGACGCGACTCTGGTAGGAAGTGCGCCGGATATCACCAAGCACTTCATCGAGCTGCGAGGTATCGGTATCATTGATGTGAAGTCCCTGTACGGTGTTGAGAGCGTAAAAGATACCCAGAATATCGACATGGTCATTAAGCTGGAGGACTGGGACAAGGACAAAGAGTACGACCGGCTGGGCCTGGAGGACCGCTACACGGAGTTTCTCGGCAATCAGGTGGTCTGCCATAACATCCCGATCCGTCCGGGCAGAAACCTGGCCATCATCGTAGAGTCCGCAGCCGTTAACTATCGTCAGAAGAAGATGGGATACAATGCGGCTCAGGAACTGTACAACCGCGTACAGGCAAACCTTGGCAACAAGTAAAAACAGTGCCAGGAACATCGCTTAACAGCAAAAATGAATAAAGGCAGAACAAAAACTATGAAACAGGCAGCAGAAAGACTGAAACAGGCGGTGGGCGCGGGAATATTTCTGACCGATGAGCCAATGAGCCGCCATACCACCTTCCGCACAGGAGGCCCGGCAGACATTTATATTGAGCCATCCGGTGTGGAAGAATTAAAGCAGGTGCTGGATATCTGCAGGGAAGAAAATGTGGCATATACCATCATCGGAAACGGCAGCAATCTGCTGGTGGGCGACGGGGGTTACCGCGGAGTACTGATCTCTTTCGGAAAACCGTTTGCCCAGGTGACAATAGAAGGAGCTCAGGTGAGGACCGGTGCAGGTGCCCTGCTTTCCGCTGTGGCAAAGCAGGTGCTGAACGCATCACTGACCGGCTTTGAGTTTGCAGCTGGGATTCCGGGCACCATCGGAGGTGCCGTGGTCATGAATGCGGGCGCGTACGGCGGAGAATTATGTCAGGTATTAAGGGATGCAACGGTCCTGACTCCGGAGGGAGAGGTGAAAACACTTCCGGCAGAAGAACTGGAACTGGGCTACCGGACCAGCTGCGTCCAGAAAAACGGTTATATTGTGCTGGAGGCAGTGCTTCAGCTGCAGCCGGGAAACGCTGATGACATCCGTGCGGTCATGGATGATCTGGCATCAAAACGCCGTGAAAAGCAGCCATTGGAATACCCGAGTGCAGGCAGTACCTTCAAGCGCCCGGAAGGCCATTTCGCAGGCAGACTGATCCAGGATGCAGGGCTTCGCGGCTTCCGTGTGGGCGGCGCCCAGGTGTCAGAGAAGCACTGCGGCTTTGTGATCAACCGGGATCATGCCACCTCTGCAGATATCCTTTCTCTGTGCAGACAGGTACAGGAAAAGGTGAAAGCGCAGTCTGGTGTGGAGCTGGAACTGGAAGTAAAGCTTTTGGGTGAGTTTTGAGAAACGGAGAAAACAGATGAGACTGGTAATCGTGACGGGAATGTCGGGAGCCGGAAAAACCTCGGCTCTCAAAATGCTGGAGGATCTTGGCTTTTACTGTGTGGACAATCTGCCGATCCCCCTGATGGAGGCATTTGTAGAACTGGTCATGCAGAAGCCGGCAGCCCACGAGGAAGTGGCACTGGGCATCGATATCCGCAGCGGAGAGGAGTTGCCGCAGCTGGAGCAGGTTCTGGAAAACTGGAAAGCGCAGCAGGTGCCTTACGAGATCCTGTTTCTGGACAGCAGCGATGCGACACTGGTAAAGCGCTATAAAGAAACCAGGCGGTCGCATCCACTGGCCGGGAAGGGCCGTGTGGACAGCGGCATCCAGCTGGAGCGGGAAAAGCTTGCGTTTATCAAACAGCAGGCGGATATGATCCTGGATACCAGCAGTCTTCTTACCCGGGAACTGCGCAGTGAGCTGGAAAAAATCTTTGTCCAGGACCGCAGGTATCAGAACCTGTTTATCACGGTGCTGTCCTTTGGATTTAAGTATGGCATCCCGAATGACGCAGATCTTGTTTTCGATGTACGTTTTCTTCCAAATCCCTACTATGTGGAGGCACTGCGCAGCCACACCGGTCAGGAGGCGGAGGTGCAGGCGTATGTCCGCCAGGGCGGTACAGCAGACCGCTTTCTTTCCATGCTGTACGGGATGCTGGATTTCCTGATCCCCAATTATGTGCAGGAAGGAAAGAACCAACTGGTGATCGCCATTGGCTGTACCGGGGGCAGACACCGCTCCGTTACTGTGGCCAATGCGCTGTATCAGCATTTAAGCGGTCTGGAGGAATACGGACTGAAGATTGAGCACCGGGATATCGGACGGTAGCAGGACAATGGTGGATTTCTGTCTCGGAATGCCCGGGCAGAAATCGGAATACAGGAGCAGGATATGTCATTTTCTTCTAAGGTAAAGGAAGAACTTTCAAGGCAGCTTTCTTCGGCCAGACATTGCCAGATCGCGGAGATCGCGGCAATCTTAAGCCTCTGCGGCCGTATCCAGATTTCAGAGAATGACCGTTACCGGGTGAAGATTCACACGGAAAATGAAGCAGTTGCAAGAAAGTACTTTACATTATTGAAAAAAACATTTAATATAGGAATTGATGTCTCCATACGGCAGAGCATCGGGAACCACAGAAACAGGACCTGCACTGTTGCAGTCACTCATCACGAGGATGCCATGCGGGTGCTTCAGGCAGTCAAACTCATCGACCAGTACGGGGAGATTGAGGAAAATCTGTCACTGGCCCAGAATGTGGTTCTTATGCAGAACTGCTGCAAGCGCGCATTCATCCGTGGAGCGTTTCTGGCAGCAGGTTCGATCAGCGATCCGGAAAAGTTTTACCACTTTGAGATTGCCTGTGCTACTGAAGCAAAGGCAAAGCAGATCCAGGGTCTCATCCTTTCCATGGGGATAGAAGCCAAGATCGTGCTGCGAAAGAAGTATTTCGTGGTCTACATCAAAGAGGGAAGCCAAATCGTAGATATTTTGAACGTTATGGAAGCACCGGTTGCCCTTATGGAGCTGGAGAACATCCGCATTCTCAAGGAGATGCGCGGAAGTGTGAACCGGCAGGTAAACTGTGAGACAGCCAATATCAACAAAACGGTATCGGCGGCAGTCAAGCAGATGGAAGATATCATATACATCAGGGATAAGGCAGGATTGGACAGTCTGCCGGATAACCTGAGGGAAATCGCAGAGTTAAGGCTGGCCAGACCGGAGGCCACATTAAAGGAACTTGGAGAGGCTTTGGATCCGCCGGTCGGTAAATCAGGGGTAAACCATCGTCTCAGAAAATTGGGGAGTATGGCAGAACTGCTGAGACAGGAACGGCCGGACACAGGGGTATAAGCAGAAAGAAAACATGCGATCATACCCGAAAACGAGGAGGATAATTATGTTAAAGAAAACAATCACCATTGGGCTTTCATCCGGACTTGAGGCAAGACCAGTAGCTATGTTGGTTCAGATTGCGAGCCAGTTTGACAGTCAGATCTATGTAGAGAATAACAATGCCCGGGTCAATGCAAAGAGCATTATGGGTATGATGACACTTGGCATGGGCGCTGGTGAGGATATTACCGTTTCTGCTGATGGAGGAGACGAACAAGAGGCACTTGACAATATTGAAAAGTACTTAAAGGGTGAAAAGTAAGATCATACCGATCATTTCCCCAAAAGTTGATCTATACAAAAGATGCTGAAGCAGCAGGGTGGAAATAACATTTCCGCCCTGTTTTTGTAAATAAGATATAAAAAGGAGAAAACAGTGGCATTTACACATTTGCACGTCCATACAGAGTACAGTCTGCTGGATGGTTCCTGCAAGATCAAAGAGCTGGCAGCGCGGGCGAAAGAGCTTGGCATGGACAGCATGGCCGTCACCGATCATGGAGTCATGTATGGCGTCATCGATTTTTACCGTGCGGCAAAGGAGGTGGGCATTAAGCCCATCATCGGCTGTGAGGTCTATGTTGCGCCGGGATCCCGATTTGACCGGGAAACTTCAAATGGCGAGGACCGATATTACCATCTGGTCCTGCTGGCAGAAAATGATACCGGATACCACAACCTGATGAAGATCGTATCCAGGGGCTTTGTGGATGGCTTTTATTATAAGCCCCGCGTGGACTATGAGGTGTTAGAAACCTACCATGAGGGCGTGATTGCCCTAAGTGCCTGCCTGGCGGGTGAGGTACAGCGCTATCTGGCCCGGGGCATGTATGAGGAAGCCTGCAGGTCCGCAAGACATTATGAGGATATTTTCGGAAAGGGCAATTTCTTTTTAGAGCTGCAGGATCATGGAATTTCGACCCAGAAAACCGTAAACCAGGGACTTATGCGCATGAGCCGGGAACTGTCCATGGATCTGGTGGCAACCAACGATATCCACTATATTCTCGCGGAGGATGCGGCAGCGCATGACATTCTGCTGTGTATCCAGACCGGGAAAAAAGTCTCTGATGAGAACCGTATGCGTTACGAGGGCGGTCAGTATTACGTGAAATCTGAGGAGGAGATGCGGGCGCTGTTTCCATACGCCCAGGAAGCCATCGATAACACCCATAAGATCGCGGAGCGCTGCAACGTTGAGATCGAGTTTGGCGTGACAAAGCTGCCGAAGTACGAGGTGCCGGAGGGATACGATTCCTGGAGCTATCTGAATAAGCTGTGCCAGGATGGCATGGCGAAGCGTTACCCAAATGATGATGGAACCCTGCAGGAACGCCTTTCCTACGAGCTGGGCGTAATCCACAATATGGGGTATGTGGATTACTTCCTGATCGTATGGGATTTCATTCATTTCGCAAGATCCCACGACATCATGGTCGGTCCGGGACGAGGTTCCGCAGCGGGAAGTATCGTTTCCTACTGTCTGGAGATCACTAATATCGATCCGGTGCGCTATGATCTGCTCTTTGAGCGTTTCCTGAACCCGGAACGGGTATCCATGCCAGATATCGATATTGACTTCTGCTTCGAACGCAGGCAGGAAGTCATCGATTACGTGGTCGAGAAATACGGAAAGGATCAGGTGGTACAGATCGTTACCTTCGGTACCCTGGCGGCCAAGGGTGTTGTGCGGGATGTGGGACGTGTTCTGGACCTTCCGTACGCCCGCTGTGACGCGATCGCAAAGATGATCCCGGGAGATCTCGGCATGACCCTGGAAAAGGCCTTAAAGCAGAGTCCGGATTTGCGTGAGGCCTATCAGAATGATGATGAGGTGCGCTACCTCATCGACATGGCCAAGCGCCTGGAGGGCCTTCCGCGCCATACCTCCATGCACGCGGCCGGCGTGGTGATCGGCCAGCGGGCCATGGATGAGTTTGTTCCGCTTTCCCGCGCATCAGACGGTACCATTACCACACAGTTTACCATGACGACGCTGGAGGAGCTTGGACTGTTAAAGATGGACTTTTTAGGCCTCCGAACCCTGACTGTCATTCAGAATGCGGTGCGTCAGGCAGAGGAAAACTACGGCGTTCATCTGGTTATGGAAGAAATTGATTATAATGATAAAGATGTCCTGGCATCCATTGGCACCGGAAAGTGCGATGGCATCTTCCAGCTGGAGAGTTCGGGAATGAAAAGCTTCATGAAGGAGCTGCGGCCCGAAAACCTGGAGGATATCATTGCGGGGATTTCTCTCTATCGTCCGGGACCGATGGATTTCATTCCGCGTTATTTGAAAGGAAAGAATGATAAGGACTCCATCACATATGAATGTCCGCAGCTGGAGCATATTCTGGGACCGACCTATGGCTGTATCGTCTACCAGGAACAGGTTATGCAGATCGTTCGCGATCTGGCGGGCTATACCATGGGCCGAAGCGATCTGGTGCGCCGTGCCATGTCCAAGAAGAAGGCGGCGGTCATGGAGAAGGAACGCCAGAATTTCGTGTACGGCAATCAGGAAGAAAACGTAAAGGGCTGTATTGAGAATGGCATTGATGAGAAGACTGCAAATCATATTTATGATGAGATGATCGATTTCGCAAGGTACGCCTTTAACAAATCCCATGCAGCCTGCTATGCGGTGGTTGCATATCAGACGGCGTATCTGAAATACTATTATCCGAAGGAGTTCTTCGCGGCACTTATGACCTCTGTTATGGACAATGTGGGTAAGGTGTCGGAGTACATTCTGACCTGCCGCCAGATGGGCATTCGTATCCTGCCGCCTGACATCAACGAAGGGCAGAGCGGTTTCTCTGTTTCCGGTGATGCGATCCGATATGGTTTGTCGGCAATCAAGAGCATTGGACGCAATGTGGTGGACGAGATCATCCGGGAGCGTCAGAATAACGGCCTTTTTACCTCCATTGATGATTTTGTGGAGCGCATGGGCGGCCGTGAGGTGAATAAGCGTACCCTGGAGAATTTCATCAAGGCCGGTGCCATGGATTCTCTTCCGGGCAACCGGAGACAGAAGACCATGATTGCGCCGGAACTTCTGGATCAGAAAAATAAGGACCGCAAAAATGTGCTGGAGGGTCAGCTGAGCCTTTTTGATTTTGCGGCAGAGGAAGAAAAGCAGCAATACCAGATCACCATGCCGAAGGTGCCGGAGTTTCCGAAGGGAGAGCTTTTGGCCTTCGAGAAGGAGACACTTGGCATCTATGTCAGTGGTCATCCGATGGATGAGTATCTTGAAACCTGGAAAAACAGCATTACCGCCAAAACAACCGATTTTATGGTGGATGAGGAGACAGGAAGAGCTGTTGTGGAAGACGGCGCCCGGGCGACCATTGGCGGCATGATAACAGCCAGGACCGTAAAGCTTACGAAGAATGGCCAGCAGATGGCCTTTGTGACTCTGGAGGATATGGTTGGTTCCGTGGAAGTCATCGTCTTCCCGCGGGATTATGAGAATAAGAAGCAGCTCCTGAATGAGGATGCAAAGGTGTTTATCAGCGGACGTACCTCCATTGGGGATGACCCGGCAGGACGGCTGATCTGTGAGCAGGTGATCCCCTTTGACGAGGTTCCGAAGGATCTGTGGCTGAAGTTTGCCGATAAGACCGAGTATGATGCCCGGTGGCCGGAAGTGACGGAAATTCTGAGGGGCTCTGATGGCCATGATACCGTGATCATTTATCTGGAAAAGGAACGGGCAAAGAAGGTTCTTCCCGCAAACTGGCATGTGGCAGCGTCAACAGAAGTGACGGAAAAGCTGATGAAAATAATTGGTGAAAAGAATGTCAAAGTTGTGGAAAAGGGATTGAAAAGATAGAAAAAATGTTTTAGAATACAGTTTGTATGAAAAAAAGTGCATCTATATAAAATAAACGGAATTGAAATCGCGCAGCGCTTTCTGCACGAGACAGAGAGTTCATCGCGAAAACGAAGGGTAACAGGAGGAGACAACTATGGCAAAGCAAGTAAAGACAATCGGTGTCCTGACAAGCGGAGGAGATGCTCCAGGCATGAACGCAGCCATCCGTGCAGTGGTTCGTACTGCCATCAGTAAGGGTATGAAGGTAAAAGGAATCATGCGTGGCTACGCAGGACTTTTACAAGAAGAGATCGTAGACATGAGCAGTACCGATGTGTCCAATATCATTTTCCGTGGAGGTACCATCCTGTACACAGCAAGATGTATGGAGTTTGTAACGGCGGAAGGTCAGCAGCAGGGCGCGGAGATCTGCCACAAGCACGGTATTGACGGCATCGTAGTCATCGGCGGTGACGGTTCTTTCCGGGGAGCCGGTAAGCTGGCAGCCCTTGGCGTTAATACCATTGGCGTTCCGGGAACCATCGATCTGGACATTGCCTGCACCGATTACACCATCGGATTCGATACGGCAGTCAATACCGCCATGGAGGCAATCGATAAGGTACGTGATACTTCTACATCTCATGAGCGCTGCAGTATCATTGAGGTTATGGGCCGCAATGCCGGTTATATCGCACTGTGGTGTGGTATTGCAAACGGCGCGGAGGATATTCTGCTTCCGGAACGTTATGACGGCAATGAGCAGGCTCTCATCGACCGCATCATAGAGAACCGCAAGCGCGGCAAGAAACACAATATCATCATCAATGCGGAGGGTATCGGACATTCTGGTTCCATGGCACGCCGCATTGAGGCAGCAACCGGTATTGAGACAAGAGCCACCATTCTGGGCCACATGCAGCGAGGCGGCACCCCAACTTGTAAGGACCGTGTGTACGCGTCCATTATGGGGGCAAGGGCAGCAGAGCTTCTGTGCGAAGGAAAGAGCAATCGCCTGGTCGCTTATAAGCACGGTGAGTTCGTAGATTTTGACATCCAGGAAGCACTTCAGATGAAGAAGGACATCTCCGAGGAGCAGTTTGAGATCGCAAAGATGCTTGCGAAATAGGAAGCATCATGGAAGCAGGCTGACAGAACAGGATTGCATAATACAATCGAAAAAGAAATTTTCGCCCGGCAGCATATCCGCCGGGCGTGTTTCGTGTTTATGGATATGAGAAAATTTTGACAAATTGCAGCTGCAGATCTGGCGGGTAGATCAGAAGGCAGCAGGAAACAGATTCAGGAGGAAATCGCGGATGACAGGACAGGACGGAAATATCGTTCTTTGTGGTTCTAACAGCTATGAAAAAAAGTATTATTTTAATGAAGAGTTTGACAGCCTCCCGGAGGCAGTGAAGAAGCAGCTTCACGTGATGTGTGTCTGGTTTACGGAGGAATGCGGCGGTATTCTGACCATGGAATTTGAGCCGGATGGCACGCTGGAGTTCAGGCATACCGTTTCAGAGTACGATGGCTACTGCGATGAGATCGGCGCAGACTTAAAGATCAAGCAGTACCGACAGGAGGGGCAGGAGTTCTTAAAGGCCCTGGAACTGTACTTTAAGGTATTCTATCTTGGCGAGGAACCGGAAGCATGAAGCTGAGGATTGGAAATGTAGAGCTGGACAACAACCTGATACTGGCTCCCATGGCAGGCGTTACGGATATGTCCTTCCGGCAGCTGTGCCGGGAGCAGGGCTGTGGACTTCTTGTCACTGAGATGGTGAGTGCAAAAGCCATTCTTTATAAGAACCGTAACACGAAGGAGCTTATGGCCATTGGCGAGGGTGAGCGTCCTGTGTCTTTACAGCTGTTCGGTTCGGATCCGGAAATCGTCAGTGACATTGCCCACCAGGTGGAGGACGGGCCTTATGACATCATTGATCTGAACATGGGATGTCCGGTGCCGAAGATTGTCGGAAACGGTGAGGGCTCTGCCCTGATGAAGAATCCGAAGCTGGTGGAGGAGCTGTTATCTGCACTGGTGCGAAAGGTACACAAGCCGGTCACGGTCAAGTTCCGCAAGGGCTTTGATGACGATCACGTGAATGCCGTAGAGATTGCGAAGATTGCTGAGAGCTGTGGTGTGGCTGCTGTGGCGGTGCACGGACGGACCAGAGAACAGTATTATTCCGGCAGGGCAGACTGGGATATCATCCGTCAGGTGAAGGAAGCTGTGAAAATTCCGGTCATCGGAAACGGAGACATCTTTGAGCCGCAGGATGCGAAGCGGATGTTAGAGGAAACAGGCTGTGACGGCCTGATGATAGGCCGCGGTGCAAGAGGAAACCCATGGATTTTCAAACGGATCCAACATTATCTGGAAACCGGGGAAGTGCTTCCGCCGCCTGGACCGGTGGAGGTGGGAGAGATGATCCTGCGCCACACTCGGATCCATGTAGCCTTTAAGGGTGAGTATATTGGCATGAAGGAGATGCGTAAGCACATTGCCTGGTATACTGCAGGGCTTCCGCATTCTTCCTCGATCCGCAGAGAATGCAATATGCTGGAAACAGAAGAAGAACTGGTGGAGCTGCTGAAACAGCACGGGATGCTTGACAAGGAAAGTGCTTTCAAGTATAATATTCAGAATGTATGATCACAGGTTCCGGGGGTTAGCTCAGACTGTGGTTTCAGGTGCCAAAATAACTGCTTCGGAGGCGGAGGTTCCGCGCGGCGGCAGTGTAAATAAGGAAGGAAATGAGTGTCATGGCAGATAGCAAGAAACACATTTTAACCTATGAAGGTTTAAAAAAGTATGAGGATGAGTTACAGGATTTAAAAATCCATCGCAGACAGGAAATCGCGCAGAAGATCAAAGAGGCGCGTGAGCAGGGCGACCTGTCCGAGAATGCTGAGTACGATGCAGCCAAGGACGAGCAGAGAGACATCGAGCTGCGTATTGAAGAGCTGGAGAAGCTGTTAAAGAACGCAGAGGTTGTAGACGAGGACGAGATCGACTTAGACAAAGTAAGCATTGGCTGCCAGGTAAAGGTATACGATGTAGATTTTGATGAAGAGATGGAGTTCAAGATCGTTGGCTCAACCGAGGCAAACAGTTTGCAGAACAAGATTTCCAATGAGTCTCCGGTAGGCGCAGCACTGATCGGCAAGAGCGTTGGCGATGTTGTCGATGTAGAGACTCAGGCCGGCGTGCTTCAGTACAAGGTTCTGGAGATCCGGAGAGTATCATAAAAACAGTATTCTGTTTTATTAATTTATAGAAGAAAAGATGTAACTGTTCAGTAGGTCTGCGCATTTACTGCGCTGACCGTAAGAAAACATAGGCGGGTAGGCAAAAATCCCATTGCCGCAGGCAATTTTTCATGGATTTTTGCTCGTGACTGTGAAGGTACTGAACAGTTACGAAAAGATGTAACTGTTTGCACCGTGTGTGAACAACAACAAGAACGAAGGAGTAAGGGAAAAGATGGCAGAGCAGCAGAACGCAAAGCAGCAGAATGCGAAGGAGCCGGACCTCAACCAGCTTCTGAAGGTTCGCCGTGAAAAACTGGCAGAGCTTCAGGCAGCAGGCAAGGATCCGTTCCAGATCACAAAGTATGACGTAACCGCACACAGCGAGGACGTAAAAGCAGACTATGCAGAATGGGAAGGCAAAGAAGTATCCATCGCAGGACGTATGATGTCCAAGCGTGTTATGGGTAAAGCATCCTTCTGCAATGTTCAGGATTTAAAGGGCAACATCCAGTGCTACGTTGCGCGTGATGACCTGGGTGAAGAAGCATACAAAGACTTCAAGCGTATGGATATCGGTGATATCGTGGGCATTAAAGGTATCGTCTTCACCACCAAGATGGGTGAGATCTCAATTCACGCAACCTCCATGGTGCTGCTCTCCAAGAGCCTGCAGATCCTTCCGGAGAAGTATCACGGTCTGACCAACACGGACGTGCGTTACCGTCAGCGCTATACAGACCTGATCATGAACGAGGACGTGAAGAAAACCTTCGTGATGCGTTCCCGCATCATCAGCTGCATCCGCCGTTACTTAGACGGACAGGGCTTCTTAGAGGTAGAAACCCCGATGCTGGTAGCAAACGCAGGCGGCGCTGCTGCAAGACCGTTTGAGACCCATTACAACGCACTGGATGAGGATGTAAAGCTTCGTATTTCCCTGGAGCTGTACTTAAAGAGGCTGATCGTAGGCGGCATGGAACGTGTATACGAGATCGGCCGTGTATTTCGTAACGAGGGCCTTGATACCCGTCACAATCCGGAGTTCACCCTCATGGAGCTGTATCAGGCATACACCGACTACTACGGCATGATGGACTTAACCGAGAATATGTTCCGTCATATCGCGAACGAGGTTCTGGGCACCACCACCATCCCATACGCAGATGTTGAGATTGACTTAGGAAAGCCGTTTGAGCGTCTGACCATGGTAGATGCGATTAAGAAATATGCAGGAGTTGACTTCGACGAGATCCAGACCACCGAAGAGGCTAAGAAGCTGGCAGATGAGAAGGGCGTTCACTACGAAGACCGTCATGTGCGCGGCGATATCATCAACCTCTTCTTCGAAGAGTTCGTAGAAGAAAACCTGATCCAGCCGACCTTTATCATGGATCATCCGGTAGAAATCTCACCGCTGACCAAGAGAAAGCCGGATAAACCAGAGTATGTAGAACGCTTCGAGATGTACATCTACGGACGTGAGATGTGTAACGCATACTCCGAGTTAAACGACCCGATCGACCAGAGAGAGCGTTTCAAAGCACAGGAGGCTGCACTGGCAGCCGGTGATGACGAGGCAAACACCACCGATGAAGACTTCATGAACGCACTGGAGATCGGTATGCCTCCGACAGGCGGTATTGGTTACGGTATCGACCGTCTGGTAATGCTGTTCACCAACAGCCCGGCCATCCGTGACGTATTACTGTTCCCGACAATGAAGTCACTGGATGCTGACAAGAAGGCAAATAAGACTTCCGAAGCAACTCCGGCAGAGGCTGAAAAAACAGTTGAGAAGATTGATTTTTCCAAAGTAAAAGTTGAGCCATTATTTGAAGAAATGGTTGATTTCGATACTTTCAGCAAGTCTGATTTCAGAGCTGTAAAGGTAAAAGCATGTGAAGCAGTTAAGAAATCCAAGAAGCTGTTACAGTTCACTCTGGATGACGGAACAGGCACAGATCGTACGATTTTAAGCGGTATTCACGCTTATTATGAGCCTGAAGAACTGGTTGGAAAGACTCTTATCGCTATCACAAATCTTCCGCCGAGAGCAATGATGGGCATTGAATCTTGTGGAATGCTTCTCAGTGCAATTCATGAGGAAGAGGGCGAAGAAAAACTTCATCTTCTGATGGTTGATAACCACATTCCAGCAGGTGCAAAGCTCTATTAAGATGATGTAAAGATGTCCCGTTTTACCAAACAGACGGGACGTACTTCATTTGATAAAAAACTGAAAAAACAGCGATTTACATCAAACTTACATCATTTGATGCAGAAATCAGTGCAGGCAAGAAAAAATCGCATAATTAGTACAAAGAGTGGGCAATTCCAATCGGGATTGCCCATTTTTAAAACAAACAGAAATACAAATCGGAAGTTGGAGGATACACGCATGAAAATTGTAATCATTAATGGAAGTGCCAGAAAAGGAAACACGCTGACAGCAATCAATGCATTTATAAAAGGAGCATCAGAAAAGAATGAAATTGAAATCATTGAACCTGACAAACTCAACATTGCACCATGCAAGGGATGTGGTGTCTGTCAATGCTCTAAGGGATGCGTCGATAAGGATGATACAAATCCTACAATTGATAAAATTGCTGCCGCAGATATGATTCTTTTTGCTACACCAGTTTATTGGTGGGGAATGTCAGCACAATTGAAACTTATCATTGATAAGTGCTACTGCCGTGGATTGCAGTTAAAAAATAAAAAAGTTGGCACGATTGTTGTAGGCGGTTCTCCCGTAGACAGTATCCAGTATGAGCTGATTGATAAGCAGTTTGACTGTATGGCAAAATATCTTTCATGGGATATGCTTTTCAAAAAATCATATTACGCAACAGCCAGAGATGAACTTGAAAAAAACAAGGATTCCATGAACGAACTTGAGGGGATCGGAAAAAATTTATAAAGCACGTTCCAAATTCAAGTTTGTCAACTTGCCCTTTGAGAGAGGAGAAATCCTTTTCTCAAAGGGCTTTTTCTATTTATACGGATATTCGCAAACTACAAGATAAAGCCAAAACTTCATATACTCTAAGCACAAGGAGGTTGAGGTTTGGCTATGAACAACAGTTTAACAGAAGTACATCCGGAGCTTGTTTCGGAGTGGTCGGAGAAGAACTTACCGTTTACACCTAATGACATTACTTTCGGTTCAAATAAAAAAGTATGGTGGAAAGGTGCTTGTGGTCACGAATGGCAGACAAGCGTTAAGGCTCGTTCCAATGGAGAAAAATGCCCGATATGTTCCGGTGCGAGAGTGATTGCAGGGATTAACGATTTGGCGACATTAGAGACATTATTGGTAAAGCAGTGGTCGAAAAAGAATAAGATAAAACCGACAGAGGTTTCTATTGGTTCTCATAAGAAAGTGATTTGGAGATGTGAGAAAGGACACGAGTGGGAAACTGCCGTTAAGAGCAGAACAATAAATAAAACAGGTTGCCCGTATTGTTCCCATAATAAAGTGTTGGCAGGATTTAATGACCTTGCAACGCTTCTGCCGGATATAGCAGCCGAGTGGTCGGACAGAAATTATCCGTTACTTCCAACTCAGGTTACGGTCTTTGCCAATCGTAAGGCTTGGTGGAAGTGTAAGGATTGCGACAGAGAATGGAACACCCTTATTTCTACCCGTTTCAGTATGAACATGAATAATAGAAAAGGCGGTATTTCATACCGCCCTATTATTTATATTTTTTCGTAGATAGCTGCACTTGTGTTATTAGCCTTGTTAAATGCTGGTTTACCACTTTTAGTTACAAAAGATGAATGGAGATTAGAGAAAGGGCTGCTTTTTGCAAATATCAGAAAAGATGGAATTTCGTTACGGTAATCGAAAAAACGAAAAATAAATAGGTTGTATTCTAGCTAGAATAGTAATATAATATAAATGAAAGAGAGGTGTTTATAACTATGACAATCGATACAAACACAATGATTTCTATCACAGAAGCGAATCAGAATTTTTCTAAAGTAGCTAGAGTAGTAGACGAACATGGAACGGCTGTAATTTTGAAGAATAATGTTCCTAGATATCTGGTTATTGATTTCAGCAAAGCAGAACAAACGAAAGTAGCGTCTACAGAAGATGTCCTTTCTGTATCAGAACGATTGATTCAGAAAAATATGGAAGCGTATGAGGTGCTTGCGAAATGAAAACCCTGAGTAAGCCGCAGATTCTTATGCTTCACGAAAAGTTGATCGAAGTAACCGGCGGCAGCAACGGCATTGCAGGAATTCAACCGGGATACCAGACCACTGACCTTCCTTGATGTGTCTGTTGTCGCGGAGGCATTTCTGCATCATGAGAACCGCAAAGTAGATAATGGCGGATGCATCAGTTTCCGCGGCAAAAAGTATGAGACAAAGCCAGCTCTGATTGGACATACCGTAGAGATTTCCTACGATCCAATGGCTCCGGATACACTGACAATACGATATCCAGGTATGGAACCATTTGCCGCCGCACCACTGCAGATAGGCTCTTATTGCAGTCAGGAACAGGCAATACCGGCAAGCATGCTTCCGGTGCAGCCGGAAACGTCGCGCCTTCTGGACGCACTGGAAAAGAGACACCAGGAATCGAAAGAACGACTGGCAGATGCTATTTCCTATGCATCACTGAGGAAGGAGGAACAGAGCCATGTATGAGCAGTTCTTTGACATGAAGCACACGCCTTTCACGAGAAACGTACCCGCAGATCAGTTGTTCGAAAGTCAGGCTATGAGGGAAACCCTGGGGCGCCTCTGTTATGCTGCTGACCGACAGCTCTTTGCCGTTGTAACTGCAGAGCCTGGATGCGGAAAGTCCACTTTGATCAGGAGGTTTTACGAAGAACTTCCCAAGGAAAAATATATCGTGCTGTACCTGTCGGATTCAAAGCTGACACCTAGATGGTTCTACAAAGGTCTGCTAGATCAGCTTGGCCTGGAATCCCGCTTTTATCGTGGTGATTCCAAGCGGCAGCTTCAACAGGAGATTGAAATCATCCGTGGTGTGCGCCATCAAAAGGTGGTCTGCATTCTTGATGAAGCACATCTGCTGGAGAAAGAAACACAGGAAGAGTTCCGTTTCCTGCTGAATTACCGTTTTGATTCCATGAGTCCAATGGTCGTGGTGCTAGTCGGCCAGACAGAACTTTGGGACAACAAGCTGAAACTTCAAAAGTACTCAGCAATCCGGCAGCGCATCGACATGTACTGTACGTTGCCACATCTGGACCGAGCTGAAACAGAGCGGTACATAAACAGCCATCTAGAATACGCAGGATGTACACAAACGATATTTACCGAGAAAGCACTTGATGAGGTCCATCGCATTTCAACCGGTATCCCAAGAATGATCAACCGTGTTTGCGAAAAGACGCTCATGTATGCTTTTCAGAAGCAAAACCGCCTGATTGATGATTACATGGTGAAGTACGTTGCAGAGCATGAACTCATTAATGGGTAGGTATTGGCCGGGGCATGCGCCCCGGCATCCACAAGCATCTGGATGACAACAATAAGAGCAGGTCAGTGACAAGTCGGAAAAGCAAGCCAGTGACAGCTTATGAAATCAGCAACAATAATATAAGCATAACCGTTTTTAGGTTAGGATGTACGATTGCTTTGTGATGATTCAATAATAAAACCTCTTTGAAGGTTAAGCATTTTTTGTAATTTTAGTGCATGTTGCAGAGAACTTAGCATCCAGATACATCCCCACAAGAATAATGATTAAGCCGATCAGGACTGGAACAGAAGGGTATTCGTTTAAAAATAGGAATACCCATAAAGGACCGAGAATCAATTCCCATAGTGAAAAGATAGATGCTTTTTGGGCAGATACATGCTGAACACCGAGATTATAAAAACCATATCCACATGCTGTCTGAACGCTCCCGAGAAGCAGCATGTACCCCCAATCCCTTAGGCTCATCTGGGTAATTTGGATTGAGGAGGCGGGAAAGAGCAGAAAAAATAGAAGGCCGGTAAAGATATTGGCGATAGCAGTGAGACCAAGAGGATTATTTCCAGCCGCCTTTTTTGAACTAACTGTCATAGCAGCAAAAAACACTCCTTCGCTCAGGGCAATCAGATTGCCTGTAAAGGTATCAGAATTTGTTCCTGAACTCATAAAAAAAACTACGCCTATTATGATTACGCAGATAGGAAAAAAATGTTGCCAAGCGAAAGATTTAGTTTTAATCCAATTAAGTATAAATAGCCAGATTGTAGCGGTGTACTGCATTCCAAGAGCTACTGGAGAGGAAGTCAGACCCAGAGATACGATTATAGCCAAACATAGCGCTGCATAAGAACATACATATAAAAGCATCCAACCATTCCAGTTCAACTGTTTAGGCCGGATAAAGGCTGCTAGAGCTATGGACGCGATAATGGAGCGTACACTAACAATAAGCAGCGAATCTAGATTGAGAAATTTAACAATAGGTGCATTCAAACTCCAGAAGAGTGCGCCAAGGAAAACAAGAGTCTTTCCGGAAACTGAGCTGAACATAAAATCCCTCCTTATTTTTAAAATCATGATTGCAAATTAATCGTGATTAGATTGTAATGAAAGAGGATAAATTTGTCAACAGTATTCTTACATGTATATTGTGAACCTGAAAAATGGAATGGTTTTTTATTTGGATAATTATAACTATATAATACGAGGAGGCATATTTTATGGATATCAAACGCAAGCGAATCATGATTTATTTTATCGAGGCTACACAGAAACTTATCCGGACAGAAGGGATGGATAGCCTGTCCATACGAAAAATTGCGAATACCGCAGGCTATAACAGTGCTACGCTATACAATTATTTTTATGATTTGGAGCATCTGATCATGTTTGGTTCAGTATGCTATCTGAGAGAGTATGTATTAGCTTTGGCAAGCTCACTTAATTCGGAGATGACTTCTAAAGAGCGTTTTCAAACAATTTATCATTGCTTTAATGAAATTGCTTTTCAAAACCCGGATATTTTTTATCATATGTTTTTTGGTCGCTACAGCTCATTGCTGGGAGAAGTTCTGCACACCTATTACTATGAATTGTTTCCGGATGAATTAGATGGACTTGGCGAACCGATGAAAAGGATGATGGTTGCAGGTACTATGCGGGAACGAGATTCTGTGACAATGCAGGCAATGGTAGAGGATGGATTTGTGGCTTTGGAGAAAAAGGATATGACACTGGATCTGATAATTGCAGTCCATCAAAGTTTTCTTTATCAGGCATACATTCAGAACGGTGAGTTGGATATTGAGAAACACAAACAGAAGTTTAATCAATTATTTGAATATCTTTTGGAGGCTGCAAAGTAAGTGGTTAAAGGGTGAATTTTTTTATAAATATTTAGCATCTTTGGCAAAGCAATGTAGAACTTGAATCGCGGAAATCCGGAACTTTCGGAATCATAAGATTCGATTATTTAAAAATATACTGATAACCGCTAACTTTCAGGAGTAACAGGAAGTTAGCGGTTTTTTATACATTGTCAAAGATACTATTAACAGATATAAAAATGGATTGACAAAAAGTATATATTAGACTACAATCATGAATATAACAAAATCGTGATTATAAGTCAGCTATGATTACATGCTGAAACAGTAAAAAGGAATTATTGTTGCACTGGGATTAGCGGCTTGGGGTTTTCATAAAATTAAATATGCTTTGTATTTTTTACGGTGAAATGGTTTGTAAAGTTCTATGTACCTTATTACATTTTACAAATGTATAAAAATTAAGTGGATTATAGGTAATTGTTAAATAAAATTCTCCTGGAATGTGGATAACTCATCCGCTATATAAGGAGAAAAAAGGTCACTATTCAGAATTGTTTCTGAATTGACATACAACATTCGATTTCAGAGTATATTTTACTAAGCCTCGAAAAGAACTATGACAATTGAATACTTTTTCAGGCAATTAATGGTTTGAGACTCCGGATGTATTGTGGACAATTCATTCGGCTTGCGATGATGACAGTAAACTGACTGGCGATGCCTGCCAGAAAGACATCTGCTTTTGTAGTGATGTGATTCCGGGTTTTTCGTCCCGCTACGCACATATTGATTTTAAAGTGATTGATGGCACGTTCTACGATGGTTCTGATTTTGTAAAGCCGATTCCATTCTTCCGTATCCCGTTGGAGACCTGGGAACATGCGGAAGCTCATGTTTTCGTTTGTATAAGTAGTGCGGCCTTTCTTTGCGGTACTGCATGGCTCCTTGCAGAGACAATGCCATTGACCGTTTTTGTACTGCATTTTAGGGCAACCCCATTTGATGCGGTCAGAACGACCGGATTCTTTGGTGACTCCCAGATGCTTCATGGCGAGGGAATTATCGTTCGGACAGGTCGGATAGCCATAATCGTTATACCCGACTTCCTTAAGTGTGCTTTCATTTCTGGGGTTGTAAGGAATCAGGGCTTTTGAGAAATGAAATTCATCTTTTAAGAATCCATAGATGTCATAACTGTCAAAAGCGGAGTCCCCCAGGAAAGTGACTGGATGAAAATCAGGATGCCGGGCAAAAAAATCAGAAAGAACCGGCTTAAGTGAAGAGGAATCGCCAATGGATTTATCCACGTCCGGAGAGTCAGACTTCTTATTTACGATGAGTTCAGGGTGCTGCTGTTTAAAATCATCGTCTAAGAAAGCGATATGTCGGATGATACCAAGCCCGTTGGTGAGTATGGCAAATTTATCAGCATAGCAGAAATGTCCATTGATATAGAGCTGTTTAGCATCCGGGCAGGCGGCAGCCTGCGAAGGCATAAGAGCGTAAGCCATCTTGTAAGGATCGACATCGGGATTGTCCTTGTAATAGGCTTTGAGCTTTTTGATGAGGGCATTGAGGGTTTTGGGGTTATTTTCGGTAACATAGAGTTCAATGCCAGAGGTGTCAAAAGTAAGCATCTGAGCAAGGGAAGCATCGATAGCGTGGCAGATGGGCTCTGTATAATCGACCATGCGTTCAAACATCAACTCCAGAAAAGGGAAAAAGTCCTGTTTGAAGCGTGTGAAGAGCGGAGCATCAAGAACTTTGGAAAACCCGCAGAAATCCCGTAATTCCCTGCAAATAGATAGCAGAAGGATAAGCAGGGAATCGGTAGGGAAGGAAAAAATCTTCTGTAGAATAAGCGCACAGAGAAAACCATGCAAAGGATAGATGCGCTTCCGACCGAGAGACTGATAAAAAGCAGAAAAGAACTCTACCGGAATAAAATCATGAAGATTCATGTGCTCAGATAAAAGTCTGAAAAAAGAAGGGGTATCGTCAATGAACATATCCTGACAGGAATCAAAGGTTTCTTTTAAGGAAATCTGATGATATTTAGTAGCCATAAATTTTCTCCTCGTTTGTGTGTAAGGTGGTTTGTCGTGATTCTATTTTACCATGAGCGGAGAGAAAATTTATATAAATCAAGCAAGAAAACCCAATAAAATCAATGGGTTTTGGCATTTAACAAATGCCTATAAGTGGATTATGAAAGAAGAAAGAGTATGGAAAAGAACAAGGAAGTGCACAAAGGAAAAAGGTCAGTAATCCAGATCTTTTTAGGAAAGGTAGAGGCTGTGGGAAATCGGTTGCCACCTCCGTCAATTATTTTTATCTGTCTATGTGCATTCATTATTTTGCTGTCAGGCATCGGAGGGCTTTTAGGGTGGAGCGCCACAGGAATGGTGCTTGACACAAAAACAAAGGAATTAGCGGAAACAACATTGAATGTAAAAAGTTTGATAAGTATTGATGGATTAAAGTATATGCTAACCCATGTAGCAAGCAACTTTACCAGCTTTCCATCGGTAGGCTCTACCTGTACTATTATGCTGGCAATTGGTGTTGCGGAACAGTCCGGCTGGATGGATGGCCTGATTCGTAAGGCGGTATCCATTACGCCTTCTATGTTGGTAACCCCGTTAGTTGTATTTATCGGGGTAGAGAGCAATATTTGCGAAAATGCGGGCTATATGGTCTTTGTTCCATTGGCCGCAATGATTTTTAAGGCTTGCGGTAAGCATCCGATTGCTGGTATCGCAGCTGGCTTTGCAGGTGTTTCAGGCGGATATTCAGCGAATCTGCTGATGGGTTCCATTGATGCAAGCCTTGCGGGATTGACTCAGTCGGCAGCGCAGACAATGAATGCAGATTATATAGTAAATCCAACCTGTAACTGGTTCTTTATGTTTACTTCCGTTGCCCTTGTAGTTGGAATTGGCACTTTTGTTACGGAAAAGATTGTAATTCCCATGCTTGGTTCCTACAAAGAAGGAAACGGAGATGGCTCTTTAGTTGAAACAAGAGAATATCTTACGGAAAAAGAAGAGAAAGCACTTAAAGTATCGAATTGGCTTTTTGTAGGTATGGTTGTTCTTTTGATTGTAAGCTGTATTCCTTCTAATTCCTTTATGAGAAATGAAGAAACAGGAAGTTTGATTAATAACTCTCTTCTGATTAACGCAATTATTCCTATTTTTACCATTTTGTTCCTGATCCCAGGAATTGTTTATGGTAAACTTAGCGGTAATATTAAGACGCAGCGTGAGCTGGGAAATGCATTTACAGGCTCCTTCCGCACTATTTCCGGTTTCCTGGCAACGGCTTTTTTCGCAAGCCAGTTTACAAACTATTTTAAATATACTTTAATGGGAAATGTACTTGCAATTAAAGGCTCTGAGGTATTGAATGCTCTTAATGTGGGCTGGATTCCGCTTCTTATTGTATTTATTATATTCTGCGGCTTTATTAATTTAATGATGCCTCAGGCATCTGCAAAATGGGCAATTTTTGCTCCTGTATTTGTTCCGATGTTTATGAATTTGGGAATATCTCCAGAGCTGACACAGTGCGCATATCGTATTTCTGACAGCAGTATGAATATTCTCTGTCCGGTACTGTCCTCTCTTCCAATCATACTCGCCTCTATGAAGCGATATGAAAAAGACAGCGGTTTTGGCACTCTTGTATCCTGCATGCTACCGTATTCTATGTCATTTTTAATATTCTGGACAGCACTGCTTATTATCTGGGGAATATTTGGGTTACCTTTAGGACCAGGCGTATCTGCGTTGCTATAGAATGGAGGTATGGATTTGCAGCTCAATTTCAATAGACTGGAAAGAATATATGATAATTTAAGCTTATGCGGCACGAATCAGATGCTCATTACGGATGCAAATGCAATTTTTTATCTTACTGGATGTATGCTTTATTGCGGTTCAAGGTTTATGGCTCTTTTCATTCGGAGGGGGAGACAGCCGGTATTGTTTCTTAACCGCCTGTATTCTGAACCGGATATAAAGGGGGTTGAGCTGGCCGGCTTTTCGGATACGGATGATATTACAATTCTTGTTTCCAGCTATATAGCGAAGAAGCAGCCGTTAGGGATTGATCGTAGGATGCCGGCTGGTTATTTAATCGATCTGCAAAGGCTTGGAGCAGCAGAAAGCTATTTGAACACATCCTATTGTGTTGAACAGGTTCGCTCGCAAAAAGATGAGAAAGAACAGCAACTGATGAAAGCTGCGTCAGCGATAAATGATTTGGCAATGGAACGATTTAAAAAATTAATCGGGCCTGGAATTACTGAAAAAGAGGCGGCAGCACATATTGAGCCGATTTATCGCAGCCTGGGAGCAGATGGAGTGTCATTTCAACCGATTGTATCCTTTGGGGCAAATGCGTCAGATCCGCATCATAAGCCGGATTATACAGTTCTAAAGGAAGGGGATTGCGTACTCTTTGACGTAGGCTGCCGGAAAGATTACTACTGCTCGGATATGACAAGAACCTTCTTTTACAAGAAAGTGTCCCCGGAAGCAAAAAAAATATATGAAATTGTGAAACAGGCAAATCTTGCCGCGGAAGAAATTATCCGACCAGGAAAGAGCTTCTGTGAGGTGGATTATGCAGCTAGAAATCTTATAGAGAAAGCTGGTTATGGGGAAAATTTTACGCACCGTCTGGGACATTCCATTGGAATTGAAGTACATGAGCCGGGAGATGTAAACCCGGCGAACCATACAATGCTTAAAGCGGGAAATATATTCTCCTGCGAGCCTGGAATTTATCTGAAAGGAAGGCTTGGGGTGCGCATAGAGGATCTGATCCTGGTAACTGAAAATGGAATGGAGCGTTTAAATAATTATCCGAAGGACTTGGAGATTATAGGGTAAAACAGATTGAAAGGGGGGTATTGGCATGATACCGGATAGGAATATTTTAGCGGAGCATTTATCGGGAATGGTGCGCTGTCCCACAGTTTCTGTGGAGGAAGAGGAGCAGATGGATTTTGAACCTTTTTTCAGGCTGCATCAGTATCTGAAAGAAACATATCCAATGGTGCACAAAACTTTTCAACGGGAAGTTGTTGGGAAGGCAGGGCTGCTTTATCACTGGAAAAACGGTAAAAAGAGCGAAAAACAACCGTTGCTTCTTGCGGCCCATCAGGATGTGGTTCCGCCGGGAGAGGAAGAGAAGTGGACATATCCTCCCTATGAGAGAAAAATAGCGGATGGTTTTGTGTGGGGAAGAGGAGCGCTGGACTGTAAAAATTCTATTATGGGACATATGGAAGCTTTGGAAGCGCTGATAAAAGAAGGCTTTCAGCCGGATTATGACATCTGGCTTGCTTATGGATATAATGAAGAAATCAGCGTTTCAAGTGAACATCCCTCTGCAAAGTTACTTGTAAATAAGCTGAAGGAAAAGCAGGTCAGATTAGGCGTGGTTCTGGATGAAGGAGGTTGTATTGTTCCGGCAAAGCCATTGGGAATGGAAGGCTTGGTGGCAAATATTGGTTTAGCTGAAAAGGGTTACGGAGATTTTCTGCTATATAAGACTGGAAAAGCGGGTCATTCGGCCCGTCCCTATACACCCAGCCTGATGTCAGAGGTGGCAAGAGCAGTGGTTAAAATAGAAGAGAATCCGTTCCCTTACCGGATCCTGCCTGAGTTAGCAGAGCAGTATCAGCTGATTGCTCCCTTTGCCACAGGCAAACAGCATTTGTATGAGGATATTACAAATAATCGCAAGGAATTTTTTGCTTCGCTGGGTAACGACCCTAGTGTGACGGCAAAATTCCATACAACAACGGCGATGACAATGGCAGAAGGAAGTTACCGTCCCAACGTTATGCCGGATAAGGTCAGTGTCAGGATTAACTGCCGTCCGATACCGGGAGAAACGATTGAAAGCGCCTCAGAAGCTTTGCGAGAATTGACAGAGGAGTTTGGAACAGAACTTCTGGTTCTGGGAGGACGGGATCCATCGCCTGTGACAGATTGTCATAATTCTCAGTACCAGTGTCTTAAGGAAACGATAGAGGAACTGTATCCGGAAATCCATGTTCTTCCATCGATTTGTCTTGGCGGGACAGATGCTTATTACTACTATGATATATCTGATTATGTATTTCGCTTTTCAGGGGAAAACAGAGTTCCTGAAAACGGTCCGGCTCACGGCATAAATGAACGAATTTCATTAGGCACTATTCGGGCGGTTCCTGAATTCATTTATAGCTATTTGAAGAATTATTGATTTGTGTTTTTTTACTTAATAATGGTATGCCACACAGAGCCATTTTAAGCGTATAGTAAAGCAGTTAAAAGCCAAAAATGAGCCGCTAACGCTTCAAAAATTTATAACACGTATTAAGACAAAGGGCTGAGAGTTTAAGCGCTCCCAGCCTTATTTAGGTTATGTTTTAGATATATATACTTTCACGGTTATTTTATCAAGATTATAAGTTGTGGAACCTTCCCCTGATTCAAAGCTCGTTTTCGAAAAAATAATCAACAGTCAACGATTTCCCTACTCTTTCCCTTATCATTTCTGCAGCTGAACTTTTCTTAATTCTTTAAAATTCCAGGCTATCTGCATTCAACAGAAAATACTTCATTCCCATAATGACAAACCCTTCATCATTACGCCAAGGCTTCTTAGTGCCATTGACAATGACAATTTTCTTGAATGAATCTGGAATGTTACGCAGAGAATTGAACTCTTGCGTCTGTTTTTCTTCTGAAGTCATATCGTAGGCTACTTGGATATAGTAACGCTGACTTCCTTGGTTTACAACAAAATCGACCTCCAGCTGCTTACGGATTCGCTTTCCCTCTTTGTCCTTATCATACACATCGACAACGCCCACATCCACATTGTAGCCACGGAGAAGCAACTCGTTATAAACGATATTCTCCATGATGTGGGTCGATTCCTGTTGTCTGAAATTCAGACGGGCATTTCTGAGGCCCAAATCGGTAAAATAATACTTCAAGTTTGCTCCGATATATTTTCTGCTTTTAATGTCATATCGGCTTGCTTTGGAAATCAGAAATGCTTCAGCTAATAGGTCGATATGGTGAGAAATCGTCTTATTGGTATAATTCATCTGACGTTCACTGGCGAAAGTGTTTGCAATTTTTGACGGATTGGTCGGTGCGCCGATTGCAGAAGCAAGCACATCAACCAGAATACCAATTTCATCTACGCTTTGAAGTTTATTTCTTTCAATAACATCCTTCAGATACACATTGGCAAAGATGTTTCTCAAATATTCTGCTTTCTGCCGATCATTCTGAAAGCCTGCAACCTGCGGAAGTCCGCCGTAGGTCATATAATCATTCCAGGCATCATCATAGTCACCATCATAAGCAGAATAAAACTCTGCAAAGGAGAGCGGGTAAATTCTGACTTCATCACCTCTGCCACGGAACTCAGTCACGATGTCGCTGGAAAGAAATTTGGAGTTGCTGCCAGTCACATAAACGTCAATGTTACTGATACGAAGCAGGCTGTTCAACACTTCCTCAAAACGGGGCATAAACTGAACTTCATCCAGAAGCAGGTAATATCTACCGGAATCTTTCATTGCATCCTTGATATAGCGGAAACACACCTTCGGATCTCGCAGTTCCTCGTTTTCAATACCATCCAGCGCAATCTCAATGATATGTTCTGCATCAACACCATTTTCCAAAAGGTATCTCTTAAAAATGTTAAAGAGCAAAAAGGACTTTCCACATCTGCGAATGCCTGTAATTACCTTTATCATGCCGTTATCTTTTCGCTCAATCAGCTGCTGCAGATAAGCGTCTCTCTTAATATCCATGGTATCGCTCCCTTTTTTCGTGCAACTGCACATTTTTTAGTAATATCATTCTAACACAGAACGGATTACTTTTCAATATTCATTCCTATTTTATGTGCAACTGCACATTTTTATGTCACGAAAACAAAAAAGGAGCGAACCTCGTAGCTGCATCCATGGATGGAATCCTGAGAGCCAGAGCTGTAGAGTTCCAATGGAACAATACGTTCACAATATCCTCAATGCCCGTCTCGGAAAGTAAAAAGGGGTATTCGCAATATCTGGTTGAAAATTCATAGCCCTTGCTGGTATGAAAATGCACATACTGGTTGAAAAGTATACTGTATGGAACTGGCATAACTATCTGCTCTATTGATATAAGGTAAGATGTCAAGTATTTGACCACATGCATGAATATGCTGTATTTACAACCTTTGCAGCAGCCAACAGCATCGCCGACAAACCTATGAATTAGCGCTAATCAGATGACATTTCTACATAATCAGTACCCAGCTCAACCAAAGTTTCAACCAAATATTGAGAATTCTACCTTAGTGAGTTTGTATCCAAATTGGCGTTTTTCAACCTAAAAATTCGGATACCCATAAAATGCTTAAATTTTTGTCTTGACAACTGAACCACTATACTTGACAAACAGAATTCGGGTGGTATACTTTTTCCATATAAGTGTTATTGAAGTACAATTTCATATTATTTCATGTAAACCAGGGCATAGTCGTCTGAGCTATGCCCTTTTCTGTGTTTTATGGGAGGTATTTTCATGGAAATGACTTATGTAAGGAAACGGATCGAAGAGGCCTCTAATCTGGTATGTCTGCTGGGAATCAGTACCAGCATGGACTGCGGATGTCTGAATTACCGTCAGGAAGATGGGCTGTATGATCTGGAACAGAAGTACGGCCATGCACCAGAGGAGATATTCTCTTCTGTATTCTTTAGCACACGCCCGCAGCAGTTTTTTGATTTCTATAAAACGGAGATTTTGAAAAGAACAGGAATGCCGGATGATTGCATGAAGACGCTGGCCCGGATGGAGACAGATGGCAGACTGAAAGCGGTCATCACCAGAGAACTGTTCAGCTTGCCAAGACGGGCAGGCTGCCAGAATGTAGTAGAGCTTCATGGAAGCATCTATGAAAATTATTGTCCCAGGTGCGGAAAAGCATTTGACATCGGATATATGCTTGAGACAGAGGGGGTTCCCCTATGCCCGGAGTGCAAAGTTCCCATCCGGCCCGGAGTGAACCTGATCGGAGACAGGATGAGCAGCGCCCGGATTGCCATGGCTGCAGCAGAACTGGCAAAGGCTGATACGTTGCTGATTCTGGGAGGGCATATGGAAACACCGCTTGTTTCCAACATGCTTCCCTATTTCCATGGCAATCTGGTGATTCTGGTCAATGAGAGCAAACATCTGTCAGACAGGATGGCTGACTTTACATATTATGGAAAACCGCGGGATATCTTGCCTCAGCTCTATCCGGCAGCAGCTGACGCTATCTCAGCTTGAATAAGATACTGAGAGTTCTATATCAGTACAGTCAGAAGGAGGGATGATTATCTGAAACTTGCCGCAGGATTAAAGGAAGAACTATCAAAGACTGAAGGATTTATAGGATCGGAACGTTTTACATCGCTTGCCGTTCCTGATAAGATTTTGAGTAAATCCTGAGTGGCGTGATGAAGAAAGCGTGACAAAGTGGCGCAATCTTGCCGCTCATAGGATGGCGCAGGCCAGCGGTAGAATGAATGACTTTGCGGATTATAAGATCACGGTTGTAACTCCTCTGCGCAGTTATACGATGACAGAACGGTCTGATGCTCCGGAAGATTCAAACAAGTATTTTGAAATATAACCTAAAATCCGTACAATAGCTAATAAATATAAAAGCCGTTATGTCAAAAGTCCAATATTTAAAGGGTTTTCCTTGAGGTTTCGTTGGGATATTTAGTGCCCATAATTTTGTTCAATCCCAGTTGTGCGCCCAGCTAAGGGTGTGTAGTCAAGCCGGTGGGATTCCGGTTTATCCAAGGTTTAGCCAACCAGATAATAGCGAGTCTTGGGATGATGTCGGTAACGGCATCTGACAAGCGTAGACAGCAAGAAAGCAGGGTTGAATAGTGATTGAGCTTCGAAACGTTAACTTCAGTCGGTCGACGTCTTAACTGGTGCGGAAGACAATATCATGTAATGCGATATGGCGAGTGTTATG
>NZ_DBFCCJ010000029.1:0-29281 GCF_048380235.1 Ventrimonas sp.
GGGAGCATCCCAAAGTTTGTGTAAACCTCCAAACTGATGTAAGATAAAATTACTCAGTTTGGAGGTTATTTTTATGGCAAGAAGAAAAGACAGCCCACAAAAAGCAGCAATGAGAGAAATGATGCGTGACTATCTGAAAAATAATGATATCAGCATCAAAGATGGTACCGATGTAAATAGCATCATGCGTGACATGATGTCTGTCCTTTTGGAAGGTGCTTTGGATGAAGAACTGGATGAGGAATTAGGATATTCCAAGTATGACTACCGAAACAAAGAAACAGACAACAGTAGAAATGGACATTCCAGCAAAACCATGCACACCAGTTATGGAGATATGGATGTGGCGATTCCAAGGGATCGTAACGGTGATTATGAACCACAGCTGATTAAAAAATATCAAAATACCGTAACTCAGGACATGGAAGAAAAAATACTTTCCATGTATGCCAAGGGAATGACAACTGGAGACATTGAATCCCACATGCGTGAATTATATGATATTGATATTTCTGACAGTACAATCAGCAGGATCACAGATAAAATCCTGCCGATTGTAAAAGAATGGCAGGAACGCCCTCTGGAAGAAGTGTATGCTGTAGTATTTATGGATGCAATCCATTATCATGTCCGCAGTGAAGGACGTATTGTAAAACGTGCGGTTTACATTGCTCTTGGTATCGACATGAATGGAAAAAAAGATGTCCTTGGAATGTATGTTGGGGAAAACGAAAGTGCAAAGTTCTGGCTTTCTATCATGAATGGATTAAAAAACAGAGGCGTTGAGGATATCCTGATTGCATGCGTTGATGGTTTAAATGGATTTCCACAGGCAATCGAGGCGGTTTATCCAAAAACAGAGATTCAGCAGTGTATCATTCACCAGATCCGCAATTCAACGAAGTTTGTCTCCTACAAAGATATCAAAAAACTGATGGCTGATCTGAAGCTTGTATATGCGGCTCCAACGGAAGAAACCGCTTTAAATGAGTTAGAATTGTTCAAAGATAAATGGGATTCCAAGTACCCAAAAATCTATAAATCCTGGCATGATAATTGGGCAACCCTGTCCACTTATTTCAAATATCCGGAGGCAGTAAGACGGCTGATTTATACCACAAATGCCATTGAAGGATTCAACCGTCAGCTTCGGAAAGTGACCAAAAGCAAGACAGTTTTTCCGTCAGATGATAGCCTTTTAAAAATGCTGTATCTGGCAACTATGGATATCACGAAAAAATGGACCGGACACAGGCAGGACTGGGGGCAGATCCATTCCCAGCTAGAAATCTATTTTGAAGAACGTCTAATCGGACGTAACCTGTAAAAACAGCTTGTTTTAGGCAGGTTTTATTGACATGCCCAAAAACTCCTGTATAATGCAGATATGGGCAGAACCTGAAAAATCGGCTCTGCCCATTTGTAACTATTTACAAATCTTATATCAGTTTTTAACGTTTACACAAAACTTGAAACGGTCTCCAGAATAACATCTGGTTGTGCCAACGGCACGATCTGGGCGTGATTATTACTTTCTTCGTAATTTTCAACGAGCCTATATTTGATTTTTCCACCTACAACTCGATATAGTTCAATGTGTGTGAACTTAGGAAATGCATCACAGTGACCATAACCTGCAAAAAAGAGTCCCATGTAATTATTAGTTTCGTTTGTTAAGGATAAATTAAAATAGTTGCATATATAATCCCAAAAACATTCTTTTTGAGTTGGAAAGTTATTTAATTCTGGAACAATCATTCCAATGAGCATATTGAAATAATCGTTGTATGTAGTTTTGATGTAAGCACTAACATCATAGTTATCGATTTTAAGAGAACCACGCATTACAGTTTCCAATTGGTTTAAGATTTCTGAAATTTTGTTTTCTGCATCTACCTCCGTAGCGACTGTTTTGATTTTATTTCCCCAATCAACAACAAGGTCCTTGATTAATCCGTTACAGTGATTGGCTTCAGCCAAATCAAATTTATAGTAGGAACTATTCTGGTTAATAAACGCTTCAAATAGAGGTAGAATTTCAAAAAAATCACTGATATGTTCACGAGAATCCAAGTATGTACGAAATTCTTTTAATACTTGGTCGATAGAAACATTATAAATTGTGGTTGCTCCGTATGTGATTGCGCCATAAACATATTTCCTGGATAGCGAAAAAACTTTGTTCATGGAGTTATAGAACATTTTATTTCCGGTATATGTACCAGCACTATCTGCAGCTAAAGCAATGCCGTTTCTGTTTATAATACAAACACCTACACTCATAATGCCCCCCCTAAATGTTTATTAAGAATACGCTTACTATCAGCAAGCATTGACATTGATAAAAATTGCCATAATAAATCAAAAACAAGCTTTATTAAATTAAAGTATACATCTTCATTAGAACATTATCAACCAGCATTCGACACATATCGGAACAATAAAAACGGCGATTTGAAATAAATCCAAACCGCCGTTTAGCTTATTTACGGATCACGGAATCCTGAAATGCTACTGTGTAACATTTGGTGCCTATACCCCTGATGAGAGATTGCATCTTTTCTTCAAAAGCATCGGAAAACTTGTGCTGGCATTCCTTTGGAGGTGGCAAGCTGTCATTGAGTGCCGTAGCCAGTTCGGCTGCTGCTTGTTGCAATAATTCTTCAGTAAGAACTTCGGTGGGAATCATAACAAGCCTCCTTTATGTACACATGATTTGGTTTTTGAACATCCGGATCTCTGTTCCGGTTTAACTATAATAACGATTCAAATGCCGCATTTTGGACACCTGCTGTCAAAAATAATTTCAAAACTGGGGATGCTATTCTTAAGCCGCCAAAACGAAAAAGGAGGTATAAGATATGGCATCAATCGTTCAACGGAACAAAAGTTTTAGCGTGGTCTACACCATATATGACGGAGAAAAGAAACGGCAGAAGTGGGAGACCTATCATTCCTATGAAGCGACTCTCAAGCGAAAGGAACAGCTGGACTTGATTCAGCTGCACGAAAAAGAGCGGGCGCAGTACCGTGAAGGAACATTGGCGCAGTTCCTGGAGGAATATGTAGAGCTGTATGGGAGAGTACACTGGGCATGTTCCACCTATACCAGCAACGATGGGCTTATTCGAAACTATATCATTCCGTTCATGGGAAGTATGCGACTGACGGAGTTCACACCCAAGGTGATTGCTGCGTTGTATGGAAAGCTACGGTCTGATCCTAAGATTTCACCTTCTGTGATGACCAACATTCATAAGCTGTTACACAGTGCATTTGAACAGGCAGTTCTATGGGAGTATGTTCCACGGAATCCATTTCGAAAAGCAAATGTTCCGAAATTCTTCCCCAGTGAAATCCCTATGCTAACCGTCGATGAAATAAAAACGCTGATCCAGAACTGTGAAAATCAAATGCTGTCTGTTGCAATCCATCTGGCATTTGCCAGTTCTCTGCGGAAGGGTGAAATTCTGGCACTGACCTGGGATGATATAGATTTCCAGAAAGGGTCTGTATCGGTCAGCAAAACATTAAAACGTGTCCGCAGGGATGCGGTGGATGTGCTGAACGGAAAGGATATTCTCTATCAATTCCCAGCGGTATTTGATGAGGGACGGACGGTCACGGTGCTGAAACGCCCAAAAACTAAATCCAGCATCCGAACGGTATATCTGCCTGAGTATGTTCTGTATGTTTTGCGAGAGTGGAAGCAAACGCTGAAGCTGGTCAAGCGGAATCAACCGGATCTGATTCTGAGATATTCCAATGGCAGACCGCTCTCGGAAGAAATCTTGCCACGATTGTTGGAGAAACAATTACTGCAGTTGGGGCTTCCGGTGGTATCATTTCACAGCCTGCGGCACAGCAGTATCAGCTACAAGCTGGTGCTGACTGGCGGAAATATTAAAGCAGTCCAGGGTGACTCCGGTCACGCTCAGGCGGAGATGATCACGGAGCGTTATGGTCATATTATTGATTCCTGCCGTAAGCAGTGCGCCCAGGATTTTGAAGAAGAATTCTATAAAGGGATGTAAAAAGGGCCGTCTGACGCAAATCAGGCGGCTTTTTGCAATAGGATGGAGCGTCTCCCTCCTAAGGTTACGTTACAACGCTCACCTTGGAAAAACCTTAGTTGGGAGCTGAGTCCGATAATTACGGAGGCTGACAAAAAAATTAAATACGTCCCAATAGCTCAGTTGGATAGAGCACACGCCTCCTAAGCGTGGGGTCGGAGGTTCAAGTCCTCTTTGGGACGCCAGCTAACAACGCCGAAAGCCTTTGTTTTCAAGGGTTTTCGGCTTTTTTTAACAAATTCCAGTGTGATTGCTGAGACGAAATAATGTTTTCAAATTTTACTTCAAATTCTGATTTTTGACAAGCCCTAAAAAATCGAACTGCTGTGATAAGACAAAAATTTCTGCTAATCATTAGCAGAAAAAGGGCCGTTTTTGCTAATGAAAATGCGCTTCCAGCTAATTAGGCGAAAAAACGTGCTAAAAACCTTGCTAATTCAAAAGGCGGATGTTCCGAGTGCTAAGCCGTTATAAGAAATAAAATTGAATACTACCATGTACATAGAGCGTCTATTTGCCCCTGTATCGGGGATGGATAGACGCTCTTTTTTTATGCCCAAAATTCATGGGTAAATCTGAAAGATTGGAGGTTTGATTTTTGAGTAAAATCGTCTATTCCCCAGACAAGCCAAACGACTGCCGCTACTGTCATTTTTGGAAAAACAATAAAACGGGCTGCTGTCTGGGCGAAGAAAATTGTTACTACTTAATCTCCGTATCCCCAAAGCCGAAGTCGGAATGTGAAGGTTGTCCTTATGGGCGGGATCATCCCTGCATCGGCTGGTGTACCAGGAAGATTATGAAGGAAGTGGGGGTGCGTTGATATGTATGAGTATGAACGCAATCGCCGTGACAAGCCGAAATGTTGCAAAGACTGCGAGTATTATCAACCCCGATGGAAGTACCGCTTCTGCTATTTTGTCAGATGTCCGTATAAACTGAAGGATACGACTTTCCGCAGAACCCCTCTGAAAAAAGAGTATTTCCCGCAGAAAGAGGTGGTGAGGATGAGTGACGTATGATTATTTCTATGGGCAGCAAGCGGAGATGTTCGCATTCTACCGTGTTCCGAAGGTGCTATTCACCGAGGATTGCTTCTGGAATGTATCAACCGATGCCAAGCTGCTTTACGGTATTCTGCTTGACCGCATGAACCTCTCAGCCCGGAACGGTTGGCTGGACGAGGAAGGCCGTGTCTATATCATCTTCACGATTGAAGAAATCAAAGGTGCGTTAGGCTGTGCTGAAAAGAAAGCGGTGAAGCTGCTGGATGAGCTGGAAAAGAAATGCGGTCTGATAGAACGCAAGCGACAGGGACTTGGGAAACCGAACCTGATCTATGTAAAGAACTTCATTTCCGGTTCTGTGGAAAGACAATTCTTGAATTGTCAAAAGGACAATTCTGGAGTTGTCAAAAACACAATTCAAGAACTGTCAAAAGCACAAGGTAATAATACTGATACTAATTATATTGATTTTAGTGATACTGATCCTTTCTTTCCTTCCGGTTTTTGTGGAAAGGAAGTCGATGAGACTGACGAATTTACCCGATATTATCAGTATTTTTATGAACAGCTTTCTATGGACTATCTGAAACAGGATTATCCGTATGACCATGAGATACTCGATCTAATTCTGCATTTGATTATTGAAGTCATGTGCAGTAATCGGAAGCAAATACGAATTGCCAGTGATGATAAGCCCATTGAAATTGTCAAAAGCAGTTTTATGAAGCTGGATTCTGAACACATCAGATTTGTAATGAGTTCTTTCAAAGAGAACACAACCGATGTTCGCAATATCAAGCAGTATTTACTTGCTTCGATATACAATGCCCCCTACACCATAAGCGCCCACTATGACGCAAAGGTCAGGCATGATATGGCTTCGGGGAAACTTGGAGGGAGGTGGTAATCAATGCAGTATACACAGAATAGAAAGCGAGGTAAAGATATTTGTCGAAAAAAGCAACCGTCATTGCCGTAGTCAACCAGAAAGGCGGCACGGGCAAGACCACAACCACGGAAAATTTGGGTGTGGGACTGGCGATGGAGGGCAAAAAGGTTCTGCTGGTAGACACAGACCCGCAGGCTTCTTTAACAGTCAGTCTGGGAAATCCGTACCCGGATACCTTATCTCCCACCCTTTCCGACATGATGGGAAAGATTATGATGGAAAAGCCGATTGCCCCCGGCGAAGGCATTCTTCATCACCCGGAAGGTGTGGACTTGATGCCCGCCAATATTGAACTGTCAGGCTTAGAGGTTTCCCTGGTCAATGCCATGAGCCGGGAGACCATTCTCCGTCAGTACCTGGATACGGTCAAGCAGAATTATGACTACATTCTTCTGGACTGTATGCCCTCTTTGGGTATGCTGACAGTCAATGCTTTGGCAGCTGCCGACAATGTGCTGATCCCTGTTCAGGCGGCATATCTTCCGGCAAAGGGCTTGGAACAGCTGCTGGAAACCATCAACAAGGTCAGACGACAAATCAACCCAAAATTGAAAATCGAGGGTATTCTTCTGACGATGGTGGACAGCAGAACCAATTATTCCAAGGACATCAGCAATCTGATCCGGGAAAGTTATGGAGGAAAGCTGAAAGTCTACAAGACAGACATTCCCCGTTCTGTTCGTGCAGAGGAAATCAGTGCCGAAGGAGCCAGTATCTTTAAGCACGATCCCAAAGGAAAAGTCGCTGATGCCTACCGGGTTCTGACAAAGGAGGTGTTAAAAAATGCAGAAAAAAGGCGCAAACATCAGCTTGAAGGGGTACGATGATATTTTCTCTACCGACCAGTCACGAGCCGAAGCCCAGCAGGAGCGGGTGCAGGAAATTCCGCTTTCTGAATTGCACCCCTTTGAGGGACATCCCTTCCGGGTGGTAGACGATGAAGATATGATGAAAACGGTTGAAAGCGTCCGTGACTTCGGTGTTCTCACCCCGGCGATTGTCCGTCCCGACCCGGATGGCGGTTATGAGATCATCTCCGGTCACAGGCGGCACCGTGCATCAGAGCTTGCCGGGAAAGAAACCATGCCCGTTATCGTCCGTGATATGGATGATGATGCCGCCATTATTTTGATGGTCGATGCGAATTTGCAGAGAGAAACCATTCTGCCGAGTGAAAGAGCCTATGCTTATAAAATGAAGCTGGATGCAATGCGACATCAGGCAGGCAGACCGTCCGAAAAAAATTATTCCCAAGTTGGGAATAATTTTGGAAAGACCTCAAGCGAGGAAATGGCGGAGGAACTTGGCACAAGTAAAAACCAGATTTTTCGTTATATCCGTCTGACCGAACTTATTCCTGAAATTCTGGATATGGTGGATAACGGTCAGATAAAATTTAATCCAGCCGTGGAGCTTTCCTATCTCGCAAGAGAAGAACAGCAGGATTTTCTTTCCGCAATGGACTATGCCCAAGCAGCTCCTTCTCTTTCACAGGCACAGAGAATCAAAAAACTCGCACAGGAGGGCGAGTGTACGCTGGACGCTATGTGCGAGATTATGAATGAGGTCAAAAAGGGCGAGCTGGACAGGGTGACATTCAAAACAGACTCCCTGCGGAAATACTTCCCGAAGTCCTATACCAGCAAGCAGATGGAGGATAAAATCATTCAGCTGCTGGAGCAATGGCAGAAGAAACGAGAGAAATCTATGGAAAGGTAAGGTGAATCCGATGTTTAACGAAAGAGAAATGAGTAAAGCAATCGACTGGCTGTTTGAGCTGTTTTCTCCCGAAGATTATGAGGGGTATGATGAAGATGAGATCGGCTATGCCGGTGGTTTGTGTCTGCCGGAGGTTTGCACCGCATTGAGAGGTGCGGCACAGACGGTATATCAGTATTCCGTAGCCGGTGGCTATGAGAAATGCTTCAATTACCGTGGCATGGAACTGTTTGACCAGCGTGCCTGTCTCATTATTTCCGATGTGGAACAGGCGGTTTTGGATGAAATCAAAACCACCTATGAAACCGAACTGTGGCTTATGGAGGATATGAACTTTGCCATTGTCCGCTGTGTGTCAATGCTGATCGGGTCTGATGATACCGGTTATGTGACGGAGTACCGGGCTTTCAAAAAGATTTTGAAAAATGCGGAGGATTTGTTCTTTTCCCCGGAGGAACTGATCGAGGAACTGGAATCTATGTGTGTCCCCCAGTGGGAACATGAAGCGACTATTTATGAACTGTAACAGGTTCATGGATAGCCGCTTTTCTTATATCTGAGGAAATGGAGGTAATGAAGTTTGAAGGAATACGATGTAAAAATCACGGAGACGCTGGAAAAGACGGTAACGGTGGAAGCTAAGTCCCGTGCTGATGCAGAAGAACAGGTCAGAACAGCCTACTACAATTCCGAGTACATTCTGGACTCCGAGAACTTTACCGGCGTTGAGTTTGGCACTACGGAGGAACGTGAGATTCAGCAGGAACAGGCAGAAACCATGACGGTGCTTCTGGTAAAGCCCTATATGTATCCCCAGCAGGTTCAGATCGGCTGCGATTTGGAGGATTTGCAGAAAGCTGTCGGTGGCGACATTGAAGCTGTTTATCCTTTTAATGAGCCTGTCGCATTGGTGATGCACGATGAGGGAAAAATCATGGGGAAAGACCTGAATCGTGCGTTGCGGGACGGAGACGGCGAGATCTACGACATCATCGCCGGTGACTTTCTGGTTGTCGGTTTGGGCGAGGAGGATTTTTCCTCCCTTTCCCCGGAGCTGATGAAGCAGTTTGAAGAACATTTCCATCAGCCTGAAACCTTCGTCCGCATGGGGCGCAGTATCATGGCTTTGCCGTTGCCCGATGATATGGTCAAAAAAGAAGATGCGCCTATCAAGGCTGACTCTGCCCCACGCAAGAGCAGCCCTGATCGAGATGCGCTGTAAGGAGGCATCATGGAAAGAAGCTCAACGATTGCAGAGCTGATGGAACGCCGCAGGATACAGGCAGGAGCCAAGGAGTATCAGGGACATACCTATATGGACCTGGCAAGATTCGATGAAGCCACAAAGCATATGATTATCTTTGATGTGCTGACCAATGAATCCCCTGTTGGCTGGAAAGGCGAGAGAAACCGTCTGTATCTGAGCGAAGCCGGGTATCAGAAAGCTCTGGACAACCAGAAAGCCGGTAACATCAAGATTATCAGTCATGCCAATGTTGCCAGAGGAAATCTGTATTACGACCGCAGAGATATGGCACGATGATATTCACTCTACTGCTTGCAGGAGGTGATGATTCATGCAGGAAGAAGTTGAAAACAGGACGATAAATCTGGCAATCAGCACGACAAGGCTGACTGCTCGAAGTATCATTGCCGGTATTCGCAAATATTTGCAGCACCGGGAAAAGGTCAAGGCGAGAAAAGGAACCAGAGATACGGCGGTTCACGGAAAACAGTCCGTGAAACAGCTGCTGGGACAGAATCAGGGTGCCACCAATGTGGAAATTGATAAGGATGGCATCCGGGATTTTGAAAGGCTCGCCAGGAAATACGGTGTGGACTTTGCCGTAAGAAAAGACAAGTCTGTTGATCCTCCCCGTTATCTTGTCTTTGTCCGTTCCAAGGACGCAGATGCCCTGGATGCTATCTGTAAGGAACATCAGGCAAGGTCATTGACGAAGGATAAGAAACCGAGCGTTCTGGCACAGCTGAAGAAGTTCAAAGAGATGGTAGCAGCTATCCCCAGGAAGGTTCGGGAAAAGAAACAGGAGCGTGATTTGTGATGAACAGAATCAATTTGAAAAAGCTCCTGATTCTGAACATCCCGTATATTCTGGTGGGATTGTTTGCAACGAATCTTGGAGAAGCATGGCGGTTGGCTGAGGGTGCAGATTCTTCTGCAAAAATCCTCAGCTTTTTTTATGTCCTTCCGGTTGCTCTGGGCAATCCACTTCCCAGCTTTTACCCGCTGGATTTGCTGGTGGGAATTGCCTGTGGCGCAGGGCTTCGGCTTGCGGTTTATCTGAAAAGCAAAAACGCCAAGAAGTACCGGCACAATGTGGAGTATGGTTCTGCCCGTTGGGGTACAGCCAAAGACATTGAGCCGTTCACCGCTCCGAAGTTTGAGGACAACATCATCCTGACGAAAACGGAACGGCTGATGATGTCCAACCGACCGAAGAATCCTGCCAATGCCAGAAACAAAAATGTTTTGATTATCGGAGGTTCAGGTTCAGGAAAAACAAGGTTCTGGCTGAAACCGAATCTTCTCCAGATGCACTCCAGCTATGTGGTTACAGACCCGAAAGGCAGCATTGTCATCGAGTGCGGCAATGCTTTGTTGAAGCATGGCTATAACATCAAGATTTTCAACACCATCAACTTTAGAAAGTCGATGCACTACAATCCATTCGCCTATATCCATTCAGAAAAAGACATCCTGAAGCTGGTGACGACATTGATTGCCAATACCAAAGGCGACGGGAAAGCCGGTGACGAGTTCTGGACGAAAGCAGAAACCCTTCTGTATTGCGCTCTGATTGGCTATATCCACTATGAAGCACCGGTAGAGGAACAGAACTTCTCCACTCTGATTGAGTTCTTAAACGCAATGGAGGTGCGTGAGGACGATGAGGAGTTCCAGAATCCGGTTGACCTGATGTTTGAAGCTCTGGAAAAGAAAAAGCCAAATCATTTTGCGGTTCGTCAGTACAAGAAGTACAAGCTGGCTGCCGGTAAAACGGCAAAGAGTATTCTGATTTCCTGCGGTGCGAGACTTGCTCCCTTCGATATTCAGGAAGTCCGGGACATTACAGCCTATGACGAATTGCAGTTAGATACCCTCGGAGACAAGAAAACAGCACTGTTCCTGATTATGTCGGATACGGATGCGACTTTTAATTTCCTGATCTCCATGATTTATACCCAGCTGTTCAATCTGCTTTGTGAGAAAGCAGATGATGTGTACGGCGGCAGACTTCCGGTTCATGTGCGCTGTCTGATTGACGAAGCGGCAAATATCGGTCAGATTCCCAATCTGGAAAAGCTGGTTGCGACCATCCGGAGTCGTGAAATATCTGCCTGTCTCGTCCTTCAGGCACAGTCTCAGCTGAAAGCCATTTATAAGGACAATTCAGACACCATCATTGGCAACATGGATTCCCGTATTTTCCTCGGCGGTTCTGAGCCGACCACGCTGAAAGAGTTGAATCAGGCACTTGGAAAAGAGACCATCGACACCTACAACACTTCAAATACCAGAGGCAACAGCCCATCCTACGGCATGAATTATCAGAAGCTGGGGAAAGACCTTGCTACTGTGGATGAGCTGGCAGTTCTGGATGGTGGTAAGTGCATCTTGCAGCTGCGTGGTGTGAGACCGTTTCTGTCTGACAAGTACGATCTGACACAGCATCCGAACTATAAGTACACATCAGACTACGACAAAAAGAATGAGTTCAACATCGAACAGTTTCTGAGTCGTAGATTGAAATTAAAGGCAGGTGATGAATTTGTAGTAGTCGATGCCGATTAAAGGAGGGTCTTAATGGAAAAAACTCCCCAATTCAATATTGAGGAAACATTCTGTGAATATGCTGATTGTTCAGGATCAGGTTTGGGGGCGTGTGACAGCCAACCGAAGTGCCGGTAAATCCACCAGATACTACATTGACGAGTTCCATCTGCTTCTGAAGGAGGAGCAGACAGCAACCTATTCCGTAGAAATCTGGAAGCGATTCCGTAAATGGGGCGGCCTGCCCACCGGCATCACGCAGAATGTCAAAGACCTGCTTCGTTCCCCTGAGATTGCCAATATCCTCGAAAACTCTGACTTCATTTATATGCTGAATCAGGCAAGCGAGGACAGAGGGATTCTGGCGAAGCGTCTGAATATCTCTCCCCACCAGCTGTCCTATGTGACCAATTCCGGTGAGGGCGAAGGACTCCTGTTCTATGGCAATGTAATCCTGCCGTTTATTGACCGGTTCCCGACCGATACGGAACTCTACCGCATTATGACCACGAAGCTGAATGAGGTGGTGGCAACAAAGGAGGCGTAAGGCATGGCGAAGAAACCGACACGACTCCGTTTCACCGAAGATGACCTTGCGGATTCTAAAGTGAAGAAGGCTGCTGACCGTGCGGATAAGGCGGCTGATAAAGCAGAAAAAGCGGTAGATAAGCTGGCTTCCAAAAAGAAGGCAACCAAACTACGTCAGGAAACGGATGCTGCCGGTTCCCGGAAGGCAAAGCTCCGTTTCGGCAAGGCGGACAACAGCGTGGCTGTGGATCGCCCATCTTCGGCAAAACAGCTTGCCACCCGCGGTACGGCTGTGACACTCACATCCAAGGTGCATCGGGCGGTATCGGAGTATGAAGATGATAATGTCGGTATTCAGTCCGCACAGGAAACGACAAAAGCAGTGGAATCCACTGCCTACACCGTCGATCACGCCATCTACAGCCACAAACTGAAAGCCCATGATAAGGCTGATAAGCTGGTGCAAAAGTCAGATAAAGCCAATGTGGATGCCCTTTATGAGAAGTTCAAGAAGGACAATCCCGATGCCGGTTCCAACCCGTTTTCCCGCTGGCGGCAGAAACAGGCAATCAAGAAAGAATATGCAGCTGCCAAAGCCGGTAACAGCACGGCAAAGACAACAGCTGCCAAGGGTGCGGAAAAAGCAGCCCAGGGAGCCAAGACAATCGCAGAAAGAGTCACGGAGTTTTGCACCACGCACTCCAAAGTCATTCTGCTTGTTCTGGTGGCGGGACTGCTTTTTATGGTTATCTCCAGTATGTTTTCCTCTTGTGCTGCCCTGTTTCAGGGCGGGACGCAGGTGATTCTGGGGACTTCCTTTACTGCCGAGGACGAGGACATCATCGGGGCGGACAATGATTATAAGGCGCTGGAAGCTGCCCTGAGAAATCAGATCAACAACATCGAGCGCACTCACAGCGGTTACGATGAATACCGTTATGACCTTGATGAGATCAACCACAATCCCTATGAGCTGGCGGCATATCTGACGGTGAAGTTTGAGGATTACACCCGTGAGGAAGTGCAAAGCACTCTGCGGTGGCTGTTCGATCAGCAGTATGAGCTGATTTTGACAGAAGAAGTGGAAATCCGAACCCGCACAGAGACCCGTACCGGCACCTCGACATCCACAGATCCGGAAACCGGCGAGACTACGACAGAGGAATATGAGTACGAAGTTGAGGTTGAGTATGAGTATTATATCCTGAATGTGAAGCTGGTAAACAAGGGCTTGAACCGTGTAATCGGAAGCTCCGGTCTGACAGAGGATGAAATGGAGCGATACCGTATTCTCCTCCAGACAAGCGGGAACCGCCCGGACATCTTCGGGGACGACATCTATGCAGTCACCGGCGAATACACCGACTACGACATTCCGGGCGAAGCTCTGACGGATACCCGATTTGCCAACATGATCCGGGAAGCTGAGAAGTATCTGGGATACCCGTATGTCTGGGGTGGAAGCAGCCCCTCCACTTCCTTTGACTGCTCCGGTTTTGTTTCGTGGGTCATCAATAACTGCGGCAACGGCTGGAGCGTTGGCAGATTGACCGCAAACGGTCTGATGGGTGTATGTGACATTATCCCCCGAAGCTCTGCAAAGCCGGGAGACCTTATCTTCTTCCAAGGCACCTATGATACCTCCGGTGCATCGCATGTTGGTATTTATGTCGGCAATGGGATGATGATTCACTGTGGAAACCCGATCTCTTATGCTTCGATTGAAACAAGTTACTGGCAACAGCATTTTTACTGCTTCGGCAGAATCCGAAATTAAGGAGGACATTCTATTGGGTGCCAAATTAGACAGAATCGGTGCAGACCTTGAGAAAGCCCGCAGGAAACGGGCTGAATGGGATGCCAGAGTAAAAGACCTGGAACGCAGATACCGTGAGGAGGAAAAATCCGAAATCCATGAGATGGTTCACGCTGCGAACCTGACCCCTGACCAGCTTTCTGAGCTGCTCCGTATGTTTGCTGCGGATATGGCTCCGAAGCCTGAGACAATCAACGCTATGAACGAGGAGGAGATGCAGAATGAAGATTAAAAGACTGTGTGCCGCTTTTCTGGCGGCTGTGCTTTGCATGAGCGTGTTTTCGACAACCGCTCTCGCCTATACGGATGAGACAGCGGCTTCCGGTATCGAAACCGTGGAAACTGCCCCTGCGGAAACCACGGAGCAGGAAACGGAAGAAGTACCGTACAGCGTATCTGTGGATGAAGATGGTACGGTGGTGTTCTCCTTCAATGGCGAGGACTGGAAGTATGATGCCGAGAAAACCGAGGACGATGGCATGGGAACCGGCAAGGTGGTCACGAACGGTTCCCGGCTGAATGTGCGTACCGGTGCAGGCATGAATTATGAGATCATCGACCAGCTTCGCCCCGGCGAGGAAGTAAAGGTGATCGGAGTTGATGGCGACTGGTATCAGATCACAGTTCCTGAAAAGAATGGCTATGTCCACAGCGACTATCTGGAGCTGATTGAGGAAGCCGAGCAGAACAGCGAAATGGATATGGCGCTGCTTATGATGTTCATGAATATGTTCATGCAGAATATGGACACCGGCGCAGATGCCAGTGAATCCGCCCTTACTCCTGATGGCAACCTGACTTTGGTTGATGATGTCGGCTCGCCTGACAAAACCGGCAAACAATTCATTACTGCGGTCACAAAGAACGGCAATTACTTTTATATCATCATCGACCGTGACGATGAAGGAAACGAGACGGTTCACTTCTTGAATCAGGTGGACGAAGCCGACCTTCTGATGCTGATGAGCGAGGAAGAAGCTACCAAGTACACCGAGCCTGTGGTTGAGACCACTCCAGAACCGACCGAGACGGAACCGGAGCCTAAGGTCACAGAGCCTGCGCCTGAGGAGAAGCCTAAGACCAATATGCTTCCTGTGGTTCTGCTTGTTGTGGCTCTGATCGGCGGCGGTGGTTTCTTCGTCTTTAAGAAGATGCAGGGCAAGAAAAAGGAAAAAGAAGCTGCGAAGCCTGACCCTGATGCGGACTACGTTGACGATGACGAGGACTACGGCTATGTCGAGGAAGATGACGATGACGCTGACTTCATCGTAGATGATGAGGATAATGAACCTGTATAATAGCGAACAGGCATGATGCCTGGGGCAATCTTCGGATTGCCTTTACATAGCAAAGTCATAAATCTGTTACAACAAAGGATAAGATATATGATATAATCGTGTTAATATCATCAAGCGGTAATCCAAAACAAAGAAAATCAGCAATGTAAACTCTTGTTGCGGATATGTAAAGCCAATGTGGTGGTGGAATATCGTGATTTTAGATACAATGAAATCACCAAAGCAAAGGAGGATTTCATATGAAACTTTCAGATAAGATTATCGGGCTGAGAAAGTCCAATGGAATGTCTCAGGAAGATCTGGCTGAAAAGTTGGATGTTTCAAGACAGGCTATCTCTCGTTGGGAGTCGGGAACTGCAATGCCCGATGCCAATAATATTCTTCAACTTAGCAAGTTGTTTGGTGTTACAACCGACTACTTGTTGAACGATGATTATCAGAGTGACAATGATTTGCCTAAAGTGAAAGAGGTACAGAATGATAACCTTGGACAAATCATGGTTTATTTAGTGACACTTGAAGTGATGGTGTTGCTGATACAGTTTATGACGACTGTGATTCTTCAAAATGTGTTTTTTGGATTTTTGAGTTTCTTGCCTTTTGTCGCAGCAATCGGTGGCTTTGAATATGCGTATCAAAAGAAAGCATCCAGTGCCACGGAGAAAACAAAGAACTTCCGCAAAAAGTTCTATAAAATTTCTGCATGGTTGGGGCTTTATTTCCCGATTAGATTTATTGTAAGTGTTGCAGCAAGATTCTACCCTCGTCCGTATAATGTTTTAGTTTTAGAGGTTATTATTTTGGCGATATATATTGCGGCGGCAACTTGCGTTAATCTTTCAATCGACAAGAGTTATTTACCAAAAGAATAAAGGTTCAATACATAGCAGTCATGCACTACGGTGTGTGGCTGCTTATTTTTTTGAGAAAGGAGCAGATGCAAATGAAATTAGTATTGGCTGAGAAACCCTCAGTCGCTCAGAGCCTTGCAAAAGTACTGGGCGTAACCAACCGTCAGGACGGATACCTGGAGGGTAACGGTTACATCGTCAGCTGGTGTGTCGGTCATCTGGTAGAACTGGCACAGCCTGAAGCCTATGATGAACGATATGGAAAGTGGACGTATGGCGACCTGCCTATTCTTCCCGATGACTGGAAGTATGAAGTGTCCGCAGGAACCCGAAAGCAGTTCGGTATTCTAAAAAAGCTCATGGCCAGAGATGATGTTGTAAGCCTTGTGTGTGCAACGGATGCCGGTCGTGAGGGTGAATTGATCTTCCGTCTGGTCTATCATCAGTGCCACTGCAAGAAACCCTTTGAACGCCTGTGGATCTCCTCAATGGAGGATTCCGCAATCATGGAGGGCTTTGAAAATCTCAAGCCCGGAACTGAATACGATGCTTTGTATGAAGCAGCCCTGTGTCGAGAGCGAGCCGACTGGATTGTTGGTATTAACGCTACTCGACTTTTTTCGACCCTTTGTGGGCAGACCCTGAATGTTGGTCGAGTCATGACTCCCACCCTTGCAATGGCAGTCATGCGTGAAGCTGCCATTGCCGGTTTCAAACCGGAACCCTTTTACACGGTTCAGATTGATCTGGGTGGATTTACGGCAGTAAGTGAACGCTTCAAAAAGAAGTCGGATGCCGAAGCAGTCAGCAGAGATTGCTCTGCCGCTGTGGTCACAAAGGCCGAACGCAAGGAGAAAAGTGAAAAGCCGCCTGCGCTCTATGATCTGACCAGTTTGCAGAGAGATGCCAACCGTGTGCTGGGCTATACGGCACAGCAGACCTTGGATTACACCCAGAATCTCTATGAAAAGAAACTGGTCACTTATCCCCGAACCGACAGCAGATACCTGACAGACGATATGGCACACAATCTGCCAGATCTCGTAAATCTGGCTTTCCACACATTCCCCGTAGATGGTGTGGATAATGTACCCGTTTATGCAGAGCAGGTTGTGAATAACAAAAAGGTCACAGACCACCATGCCATTATCCCTACCAGAGAATTGCAAAAATGCAATCTGAATGAGCTTCCTAAGGGCGAGCTTGCAATTTTGCAGTTGATTTCCACCCGCCTTTTCGTGGCTGTGGGAGATCCGCACCGATACGCAGAGACAGTCATTGAACTGGACTGCGGTGGAACAGCGTTCTCTGCCAAGGGAAAAACCATCCTGCATGACGGATGGAAAGCACTTGCCAGAAAAAGTGATTCGACAAAATCTGACGAGAAGGAACAGGCACTTCCTTCCGTTTCCGTTGGCGATGAGATGGCTGTGATCAGCACGGAGATTAAGGAGGGAAAAACCTCTCCTCCGAAGCACTACACCGAAGATACGCTCCTGCAGAGCATGGAAACTGCCGGGGCGGACGAGATGCCCGATGAGGTGGAGCGTAAAGGTCTGGGAACCCCTGCGACCCGTGCCGGTATCATCGAAAAACTGGTGCGTATCGGTTTTCTGGAACGGAAAGGCGATAAGAAAACCAAGCATCTGATTCCTACCCACAAGGGTACGGCTCTGGTAACAGTCATGCCCGAACAGATTCAGTCCCCGTCTATGACAGCGGATTGGGAGGAAAAGCTGTTGCTCATCGAGAAGGGCAAATATGCCAGCGAGGATTTTATGGACGAGATCAAAGATGTGATTGCTGGTCTGATTCGGAATTACGAGGTCATTCAGGACTCTGAAGTTCTGATGTCAAAGGAAAGCAATGCCGTGGGGAAATGCCCTGTCTGCGGCAGTTCTGTAGAAGAAAAGGCGAAAGCATTTTTCTGTTCTAACCGAAGCTGCAAGTTCGCCCTCTGGAAAAACAACCGTTATTTTGAGAGTATCGGCAAGAGCATGACCAGTGCCACGGCACAGAAACTGCTTGGCTCTGGGAAAATCAAACTGAAAGGCTGTAAATCAGCTAAGACCGGAAACACCTTTGATGCCACGGTCTATATGGAGGTATTCGAGGACGGAAAGACCAGGTTTAACATGGAATTTGATAACGGAGGAAAACGCAAATGAGGAATGAGTATAACCCGGACGGCAAGGACATCCGATTTATTGACAGCCACTATAAGGACTTGTTTCGTATTCCTGACGGTGGCTGTGTCCAGATTCACTATCCCGATGAAACTGTCGTGAAACCCTGCAAATTCATCGACGAGTACCATACCCAGGTTGGTTACAATGTGTTCCACATCTGCCAGTTCGCAGAAATCATGGAGCGTAACGGCGCAACCTATATGGCAGAGCCTGAAATCATGGGTGATGAAGCGGCATGGAAAGTTGGGCGTGACAGAATCCTGGCGGTGCAGACCTGTGAGGATGGCTACGATTACACTCTGTTGGATGAGAACTACAACGAGATAGATGGTGGTCAGCTGGATAACCCGGATTTAACTATGATCGAAGCCAGAAAAGAAATTCTGGAATCCTTTGGCCTGGAACGCAGGGAGCTTCGTGTCATGGTCTATGAGGATGTGATGGAGCAGGCTTTTGAGGTTGGCAGGCAGGCGGTTGTGGTGAACGACCCTATTGTAGAGCTTGCGTTAAAGCTCGACCGTTTTGCCGAGAACTTCGACCCCTATGAATATATGGATCAGGTCGATGATGTGCAGGCGCATATCCAGAAAATCAAGACAGACCTTGCCGCCGGCAATACTGCACTATACCGTGAGTTTCTGGATACGGCTATTGCGGAGTCCCGTGAGGAAACTGCCGTAGAGGTTGCCAAGGTGCTGAGAAGTCAGCTGGATAAGATCGACCCGCCCAAGCGTGAGTCGGTCATGGAAAAGCTGGCACAGGCGGCAGAAAAGACTGCCCCTGCAACGCCCTCGCATAAGTACAAGGAACCGCAACGATAAGGAGGTCGCCTATGAAAATTGAAAAATGGGATGATATTCATGGAAATACCACTTCCGATGACAGAATGGTAGCGTTTCTGGAAAGCTCCACGGACTCTTACGCAGTCCTTCAGCTGAAGCGCATTGACGAGACCGACGAGTTTCGCTTCATGCCGTATTGGCACATTCAGAAACTGGAAAACCAGCCGACCATTGACCATTATGAGGTGGTTTACAATGGTCCGATTGAGCAGTCCGCCGGTGCTGCAGAGCAGCTGGAAGCTCTTTATACCAGGTTCAATATTGACCACCCGGAGGACTTCCGTGGTCACAGTATGTCGGTCAGCGACATCGTGGCGCTCAAGGTCGCCGGTGAAGTATCCTGTTATTACGTTGATGCCTTCGGTTTCGTGGAGCTTCAGAACTTTATGAAACCCGAAAACTATCTGAAAAACGCAGAGATGGCTATGGAGGACGACTATGGGATGTTGGATGGCATCATTAACAATGGGAAAGCTCCCGCTGCGGAAGAACGCCCTTCCGTGTTGGAACAGCTGAAAGAAATGTCGGTTTTCGATACACCCCATAAACCGCCCAGAAGCCACCCGGAAAGGGATATGGAATGATGAATTTCACACGAGATGAACGGAACTTGATGATGCTTTACAGCCCCGGCACAAGGTCGGGGCTGTGTGAAGCTCTCTTGCAGATGAAGGAGCAGCTTTCCGAGGAGGAAGCCGAGCTTTGTGCCTTGGCTGATTCTGTTCTCAATAAGTTGTCCGGTATGGATGACGAGACTTTTGATAGGCTGAATCTTTATCCTGATTTTTAAGGATTGGAGGGAAATGATGAACGCAAAAGAGCGATTTTATTCCGGGTTGGCAAGAGAGACCATCGGAAAGATCACATCGAACAAGGATAGCTGGACTTCCTTTCTGGTAACGGTGTCCCGAAACTATGAGTTCACTTATCCGGAACAGGTGATGATTTATGCCCAGCGCCCCAATGCCACCTTCTGCAAGCCTTATGACGAGTGGAACGACGAGAAGTACCGCAGATATGTCAGACGAGGTTCCACCGGCATCGCACTGTTTGTGACCAACAGGGATAAGCCCTATCTGCGGTATGTATTCGATGTGGCTGATACTGGTGTCCGCCGTTCATCCCCTGAACTGAAACCTTGGGAAGTCACAGAGGAAAACCGTGCGTATGTGATGGAAGCTATGGAGCGTTCCTTTGGTGTCGCCGCAGATGGACTGTTGGAGGCGCAGCTGGAGGAGATTGCGCTGTCTCTTTCTGCGGAGTATTGGGAGGATTACAAGAAGCCGATCCTCGACATCGTTGCCAATAGCTTCCTTGAGGAGTATGATGAACTTAACATCGAAGTGGCTTTCAAGAGAGCGGTTGCAAACAGCGTATCCTATGCGATGTACTGCCGACTGGTTGAGAACCCTGACAACTACTTCGAGCATGAGGACTTCCTGAATGTCTTTGATTTTAACACCCGCCAGACGGTAAACACCCTCGGCACGGCAGTCAATGCAATCAGTTCACGGATGTTTCAGGAGATCGAGAAAGCGATTGGTGAATACGAGCAGAACAGAGCTGCTGAAAGGAGCGCAGATTATGAGCGAAATGACTTACAGACAGGCCGGGGATTACAGAATCCCGAACATCAGGTTGGAGAACGAGGAAACGAGACCTTTGGGCAAATATGGCAGGATGCGCAGAGCGTTTCTGGAGCAGAACAATCCGATGCTCCTGAACGACATGATTCTGACGGAGACCCTGTTCCCCCACCTGTGGGAGATCGAGGAGACGGCGAAAGCCAGAGTGGAACTTTTGATGAACCAGTACCTGAAGAACAACCCGGCACCGGAGAAAGAGACGGATCAGCGGGGCTGGGCAAGACACATGAGCAGCCTGAAAGCGCAGGCGGAGGAAATCGTGATGACGGAGCTTATCAACAGCTGAGTCTGAACCTGTTCCTCTCCGAACACGAACAAATCAGTTTTATCGACGAAGCAGAGAGCCGAAAGCCCTCTGCTTTTTCTTTTTCTCAGGAAGAAATCGACCACTTTCTCCTGCTTGGCAGCAATACCGATGATGCCCGGAAAATCGTTGCTCTGGAGTATATGAAGCAAAAACCTGTGGAAGAAATTGTCCCGGCTCTGAAGCGGGTTTATCACGGCGGTTTCGGTCTGAAAGAGGACAGCGGCAATATTTCCGCATGGTATGCCGGGGACGGGATTCATCTTGCCAAAGGTTCCTCTGCCATTGACAGCCCCAGGGCGCAGATCATTCCATGGGAGGATGCCGCAAAGCGGATTGGAGAGCTGCTGGAAAACGGGCGGTACGCTACCAATGTGGAACTGGTGGAAGCCCCCGGCTTTGAGCGTGAAAAAATCGCTCAGTCCATTTGGTATCTCTACCATGACCTTTCTGATGAAGCAAAGGCAATGGGATTCTTCCCTACTTTGTCGGAAATCCGCAGCAATGGTTTTCCGGAAGAAACCGCATGGCTGGCAGAACAGCTCAAACAGCCTGAGTTTTTAACGGCAATGAAAGAGGAGTATCGTGGGTTTATGATTGCCCATGATGCCGACCATTCTCTGCTTCGTTTCCACTATCACAAGCTGGATGGCATTGAAAAGCGGTTGAATGAACTGGATGCCCCTGTCAGGGAATATCAGAGCGATATGATGCAGATGCCCCTTGTCCGTCAGTTTATTACGGATGATGAGGTCAATGCAGACCTGACCCGTGGCAGCGGCTTTGCCGGTGGAAAGCGCCGTATCTATGAATACTGGCAGGAAAATCATTCTGTTAAGGACAAAGCCGAGTTTTTGAAGCATGAATACGGCACCGGCGGTCATTCCCATGCCTGTTCCGGTGCGACACACAGCGGTCAGGATCACGATGCCAAGGGCGTTCGCTACACCAAAAGCGGCTGCGATAAGGTGCAGATGTCCTGGACACAGGTAGCACAGAGAATTGACGCTCTGATGAAAAAAGGTCGCTTTCTTACCCCTGAGGAAGAAGCTGAGCGGCAGGCAATCGAAGATGCCAGAACAAATCCTCTGGAAGATGTTTATGAGCGTTTCGCTGTGGTTGATACCGAGGATGGCGAGTATGCCATCTGGGATGAGCAGACCGGAACCTATTATGTAGACCATGAGGGTGTTACGGAATACTTTGACGATGAGTGGCTTGCCAATGACTACCTGGAGGAAGTCCGTCAGACTGTGGGGGCTATGGAAGCATTACAGTCCGAAGATTCCGCAGAAAATATCGCAGAGCCGGTTGAAGAAACACCGGCGTGGAATTATCAGGTTGGCGATACGGTCTATCTGGACGATACCGCTTTTCTGGTCGAGCAGATCACCGACCGGGAAGTGCAGCTGAGAGACCCCTCTCTACTTTATCCGATCTTCCGTGCGGAAAGCCGTGAGAACTTTGAAAAAATGCTTTCTCAGGACGAAAGAAACCATGCGGTAAGGGGTGATGCCTATACCGAAGAAAACTCCGTTACAGAGGAAATTCAGGGCGAAATCAGCACCGAAACAGTACAGCCTGAACGTCGTTATCTGGTTGCCGCTTATCATCACTTTGAAAACGGCTTCGATGATAAACTGGACTACTATACTCTGGAAGAAGCGGAAAAAGCTGCCCAGGGCTATGTAGACGGAACCATGGAGGATGATGGGTTCAAGTATGACGGTGCTGCCGTTTACGATCAGCAGGAGCATAAGTGCATCCGTATCTACGGTGACTATCCTGATGAAAAGGCACACGCACAGGTCTATGGCATTGCCGAACCGGTACAGCCGGAACATTTCATTGACCATTTCTATGTGGCAGAGGACATCCAGAAGCGTGGTGCGCTGGACATTAAGCAATACAGTTCCTTTGAAGATGCCCTGAGAGCCTACCACTCCCTCCCTTCCACCCAGGTTAAAGCTCTGGGCGCAATGAATACCGGGCGACCGTTACCGGGCAGTCTTGACCTCATTCATTGCAGGGACGGTCAGGACACGATTGTTCAGGACTACACCAAGGTGGACGGCTGGCAGAATCCTGAGGTCATGGACATCATCGCTCAGATTGAGCAGTCCCTCGCAACCAGAGAAGTCCCTCCTGTTCCTGCGGTGAACTTCCACATCACGGATGACCACATCGGTGAAGGTGGACCGAAGCAGAAGTTCGCAAGAAATATGGAAGCCATCAAGACACTGTTCCAGCTGGAGAGTGAGAGCCGAAACGCTACTGCCGAAGAACAGGAAATCTTGTCGAATTATGTCGGCTGGGGCGGTCTGGCAGATGCCTTTGACCCTGATAAGGGAAATTGGGCGCAGGAGTACACCACTCTGAAGAATCTGCTGTCTGATGACGAGTATGCTGCGGCAAGAGCTTCGACGCTGAATGCCCACTATACCAGTCCTACGGTCATTCGCTCCATCTACGATGCAGTCGGGCAGATGGGCTTTGAGACCGGCAACATTCTGGAACCTGCCATGGGTATCGGTAACTTCTTCGGTATGCTGCCCCCTGAGATGCAGAGCAGCCGCCTTTACGGTGTGGAACTGGATTCCATCACCGGCAGGATTGCACAGAAGCTCTATCCCAACGCAGAAATCAAAGTCGCCGGTTTTGAAACGACAGACCGCAGAGACTTCTATGATCTGGCTGTGGGTAATGTTCCTTTTGGTAACTACAAGGTATCGGATAAGCCCTACGACAAGCTGGGATTTTCTATTCACAACTATTTCTTCGCCAAAGCTCTGGATCAGGTTCGTCCCGGCGGTGTGGTCGCTTTTGTGACAAGCCGTTATACCATGGATTCCAAGAACTCGGATGCAAGGCGGTATCTGGCACAGAGGGCGGAACTGCTTGGTGCCATTCGTCTGCCAAACGATGCCTTTAAGAAGAACGCAGGCACGGAAGTCGTGTCCGACATCATCTTCCTGCAAAAGCGTGACCATCCGATTGACATCGTTCCTGATTGGGTGCATCTGAACCGTACCGAAGAAGGACACACCATGAACAGCTACTTTGTAGACCACCCGGAAATGGTTCTGGGCGATACGGTTCTGGAAAGTACCCCTTACGGCAAGGATGATATTACCGTCCGTCCGATTCCGGGTGCGGAGCTGTCCGATCTTCTGAAAGAGGCGGTTTCCCACATTCAGGGAACCTATCAGGCCGTGGAGCTGCCGGTTGAAAACAGCAAGGGCAAGGAAGCGGAAACCATTCCAGCTACTCCAGATGTAAAGAACTATTCCTATGCCGTAGTGGACGGCGAAGTGTACTTCCGTGAAAACTCCATCATGCGCCATGTGGAGCTGAACGAGAAAGCAAAAGACCGTGTGAAAGGCATGGTGGAACTCCGTGGTATCGTCAATGAGCTGATCGAATATCAGCTGGAGGATTACCCGGATGAGATGATTTCTCAGAAGCAGGCAGAACTGAATGATGCCTACGATGCGTTTACCGCAAAGAACGGTCTCATCAACAACCGTGCAAATGGGCAGGCTTTCTCTGATGATTCCTCCTATTACCTTCTGTGTTCTCTGGAAAATGTGGATGAGGACGGCAACTTAAAGAGCAAGGCGGATATGTTCACCAAGAGAACGATCAAGCAGGAACGCAGAGTGACCAGCGTGGATACCCCATCGGAAGCTCTGGCAATCTCTATTGGTGAGCGTGGTAAAGTTGATCTTCCTTTCATGGCACAGCTCCTGGGAACCCCTGAGGACTATGAAGCCATTCAAACAGAGCTGCGTGGGGTGATCTTCAAAGACCCGATGGCACCTGATGATGTGGAAGCCGGTTGGCAGACTGCGGACGAATACCTTTCTGGTGATGTGAGAAGCAAGCTGCGTATCGCACAGATGGCGGCGAACCGTGATTCCGCTTTCAATATCAATGTGGAGGCACTGCAAAAGGCACAGCCGAAGGATTTGGATGCGTCTGAGATTGATGTCCGTCTGGGTGCCACATGGATTGATGCAGACTATATTCAGCAGTTCATGGAGGAAACCTTTGAGACCCCATACTACCTGCGCCGTTCCATTGAGGTGAAATTCTCCGAAATGACCGCAGAGTGGCGTATCAATGGGAAAAGCTCTCCCAGCTACAATGATGTGGCGGCGTATGTGACCTACGGTACTGACCGTGCCAATGCTTATCGCATTCTGGAAGAAACGCTGAACCTGAAAGACATTCGTATCTATGACACCATCGAAGATGCAGATGGCAAGCAGAAGCGTGTCCTGAATAAAAAGGAAACCACTCTGGCACAGCAGAAACAGCAGGCAATCAAGGATGCGTTTCAGGATTGGGTATGGAAAGACCCCCGCCGTCGTGAAGCACTGGTTACGAAGTACAATGAGCTTTTCAACTCCACCAGACCCCGTGAGTATGATGGCAGCCATATCCGCTTCGGCGGTATGAACCCGGACATTACCCTCCGTGAACATCAGAGAAATGCCATCGCCCATGTGCTTTACGGTGGAAATACCCTGCTCGCACACGAAGTTGGTGCGGGCAAAACCTTTGAAATGGCAGCATCCGCTATGGAGAGCAAACGACTTGGGCTGAGCCAGAAGTCCATGTTTGTGGTTCCGAACCACCTCACCTTGCAGTGGGCAAATGAGTTCCTCCACCTCTATCCGAGTGCCAAGCTCCTTGTTGCCACGAAGAAAGATTTTGAAACCGCAAACCGAAAGAAGTTCTGCGCCCGTATTGCAACCGGCGACTATGATGCCGTTATCATCGGTCACAGCCAGTTTGAGAAGATTCCGCTGTCTGCCGAGCGACAGGAACGGCAGCTGCAGGAACAGATTGATGAGATTGAGGGTGCAATCGCAGAACTGAAATATCAGCGTGGCGAGAATTTTACCATCAAGCAGATGGAGAAAACCAGAAAATCTCTGGAAGCCAGACTGGATAAACTTCTCGCCGCCGACAGAAAGGATGATGTCATCACATTTGAACAGCTGGGCGTTGACCGGCTGTTTGTGGACGAGAGCCATGCCTTCAAAAATTTGTTCCTCTACACCAAAATGAGGAATGTGGCAGGTCTCTCCACCTCCGAAGCGCAGAAATCTTCGGATATGTTTATGAAATGCCGTTATATGGACGAGATCACTGGCGGTCGTGGCGTTATCTTCGCCACCGGCACTCCGGTCAGCAACTCCATGACCGAGCTTTACACGGTCATGCGCTATCTCCAGTACGGTACGCTCCAGAAGAAGAACCTGACCCACTTCGATTCCTGGGCATCCACCTTTGGCGAGACAACGACGGCCATTGAGCTGGCTCCTGAAGGAACCGGCTATCGTGCCAGAACCCGATTCGCCAAGTTCTTCAATCTTCCTGAACTGATGAATATGTTCAAGGAAGTAGCCGACATCAAGACCTCTGACCAGCTGCATCTTCCGGTTCCCGAAGCGAAATTTGAGACGGTTGTGGTGCAGCCCTCTGAGTATCAGAAGGATATGGTTGCATCTCTTTCCGAAAGAGCTGCGGATGTTCATGCCGGTATGATTGACCCTTCTGTGGACAATATGCTGAAGATTACCAGCGATGGGCGGAAGCTGGGGCTGGATCAGCGGCTGATGAACCCGCTGTTGCCGGATGACCCAAACAGCAAGCTCAATGCCTGTGTGGGAAATATCCTCCGCATTTGGCAGGACGGGCAAGCTGACAGGCTGACACAGCTGGTGTTCTGTGACCTCTCCACTCCGAAAAATGACGGCACCTTCAATGTCTATGACGACATCAAAACCAAGTTAATGGCAAACGGTGTACCTGCCGAGGAAGTCGCCTTTATTCACGATGCGGATACCGAAGCAAAAAAGAAAGAACTTTTTGCCAAGGTTCGTACCGGGCAGGTGCGTGTGCTGCTTGGCAGTACGCAGAAAATGGGCGCAGGAACCAATGTGCAGGACAAACTGGTGGCGGTTCATCATCTGGATGTGGGCTGGCGTCCGTCTGATATGACCCAGAGAAACGGTCGTATCATCCGTCAGGGCAACCAGAATAAAGAGGTTCAGGTCTATCAGTATGTGACCGAGGGAACCTTCGACGCATATTTGTACCAGACCCTGGAGAATAAGCAGAAATTTATCTCTCAGATCATGACCTCCAAATCTCCGGTTCGTTCCTGTGACGATGTGGATGAGCAGGCACTTTCCTATGCGGAGATCAAAGCATTATGTGCCGGTAATCCGCTCATCAAGGAAAAGATGGACTTGGATATTGATGTAGCAAGGCTGAAAGTGCTGAAAGCTGACCACCAGAGCCAGCAGTACCGCATGGAGGATAAGCTCCTGAAATACTTCCCGGCTGAGATTGAAAAGCAGACTGGCTATATCCATGGCTTTGAAGCGGACATCAAGATCGTGGAGGCACATCCGCAGATCTCCGAAGGATTCTGTGGTATGGAAATCATGGGCAGACATTATGCGGAAAAAGCCGATGCCGGTGAAATCATTCTTGCCGCCTGCAAGGAGACAAAAAGTGCTGATCCAGTTCCGCTGGGCAGTTACCGAGGATTCCAGATGGAGCTTTCCTATGACAGCTTCCGAAGTGAGTTTGACATCGTTCTGAAAGGGGCTATGAGCCACCGTGTAGCCCTTGGCACGGATGCCAGGGGAAATATCACCCGACTGGATAACGCACTTTCTGGCATTCCTGAGCGGCTGGAAAGAGCCAATGAACAGCTGACCAATCTCTACAATCAGCAGGAAGCGGCAAAAGCAGAACTTGGAAAACCATTCCCCCAGGAAGCGGAACTTGCGGCAAAAAGTCAGCGGCTTGCGGAGCTGGATGCGGCGCTGAATATGGAAGATACGGTGGAAAGCCGTGCTGAAAAAGGAGAAGCGGAACGCCCCTCTGTTCTGGCTGATCTGAAATCCAAGTCCGAGCATATCCCGCCTGCAAAACGCTCTGAGGGCTACGAGGAGGTGTTGTAATGGTAAAGCGTGACCAGGATGTTCATTTCCTGGCATCCAAGGAGGAAGTCGAGCGAATCCATCAGAAGATGGACGAGCTTGGTATCCGCAGTATGGGGGCATATCTGAGAAAAATGGCTCTGGACGGCTACTGTATCAATCTTGATTTGCAGGATGTGAAAGCAATGGTTTCGCTCCTGCGAATCTGCTCCAACAACCTGAACCAGTATGCAAAACGAGCCAATGAGACAGGCAGTATCTATGAAGCAGACATCAACGACCTGCAAGTGCGTCTGGAAGAAATCTGGATGGATATGAAAGAAGTCCTTGTCCGGCTGTCCTCCATCCAGTAATCCGATAATTTGTCGGGAAGTCGCAGCTTCGGCTGCGGCTTTACATAGGGAAAAACAACCGTGTTTAGCTGGTAGAATTATTCATATCCATGTGCTATAATCATGGCAAATAGCGAACCTGATAGTTCGACAAATTTGAATTGAGATTTCATATATTCCAAGGGATTTAATAACTGTTATATTTTATTATCAAATATCTCTCAATCCCTTGAAAACACAAAGTTTATCGCAGGTGAGCTTTCCCTTATTGTTTCCCTTGCGTTATATCGTCCCACCAGTGTTTACGAACTCTGATAAGGGCAAAAACAAGGGCAAGAAAATTATATAAAACAGTATAACACAAAATAAAAGTGACATTGTGAACTGATTGAAATGCTTCTGATTTTTGCAACAAATGATTGATTTAACGATAAGGAGATTTAATACGATGAGAACAATATTTGCAGAATACAATCCCAAGCGCAACAGTATTGATGTTTACACCTCTGTTGGCTATATGCTCCGCATTGACTGTTCTCCCACCGCAAAGGATTGTATCAAGTGCCGCCCTAAATGTGTGCCGCGATCTCCGGCAGCTTCCCGCGTCCATGCAAACTCAATATCGGCGGTTTCCAGCCCGCAGCCGAAAGAGGACGCAAGCAGCTTCCCGTCTGTCTTTTCGGGATTTAAGATATAGTCTATCGCAGCCTTTAAGGTTGATTTAATAGGGTGCGTCTTTGTAACCGCCATATCTCGTCCACCGCCTTTTTAATGTCCTCTATATCCTGCCTGTAAACCGTCCCCGTCGCATTGGCGCGTTTTGCAATTTGGTTGATGTTCCGGCTCACCGCTTGCAGTTCCCGGATATATGCTTTTGTGTCGCTTCGGTCAACGACAAGAATATACCCGTCTATCGCCATTTTACGGAAGTATGCCCCATACTGCTTTATGGGAAGCTGCTTCATCTTC
>NZ_DBFCCJ010000030.1:0-1669 GCF_048380235.1 Ventrimonas sp.
GGATGTTCACTTGAACTGGGAAAAGGTTGCCAAGCGCATTACCTCACTTGTCCAGAAAGGCCGCTATCTTACCGAACAGGAACAAGCGCAGTATGACAAGATCCAGGCTGAAAAGGATCTGGCAGAAGAAGATGCCATTCAAGCCCAGCAGCCGGAGATAGAGGAAGAAACGCCAAAGCCTACCCTTCGGGAGCAGTTTGAGCAGTATAAGCCTGTGGTGACTGCCGCCGTATCTGAGGATGTGGCATATCGAAATGCCTGCGGTCATTCCGACCGTGAAAATGCTGTCATCGAGGGCAATGCCGCTGTGCGCCGTGCGGTTCTTGGCTCTAAGGATATGGAGCTGATCCGCCTTTATTCGGATGTGCCGGAGTTCCGCCAGCGTTTGCACCGGGAAGTGATCGACGAAACCTATCCAAAGCTCCATGAGCTTCTGCGCCCTCTTTCTCAGGAGGATATTGACAAAGCTCTCTGTGTTTGGAACGGCAATATCGAGAGTAAACACGCTGTCGTCCGCTATATGAAAGACCATGCAAGAGAGAAGGATACCGCTGCATGGCTGGCTCAGGAATACGGTGGCGGCAACAGCCCGTTCGTTGTCCGTGCCGGAAGCCCGGAGGAAACACAGCTGCCCTGGCCGAAGGTACAGCGCAGGCTTGCCCAGCTTATTCAGGAGGACCGGTTCTATACCGAAGAAGAACAGGATCGTTTTGACAATATCGACCCTATTGCCATCCGGGAAGCTCTGGAGGAAAGAGGGATCGTCAACGGACAGGTGACAGATCCGGAGAAACTGGATAATTCCTCATTTATCCAGCAGGTAATGTCGGATGTAGAGCAGATTGCAGCTGCCGAGACAGAACAGACTTCCGAAGTTTCCATTTCCGATGAGGAATATGATGCAGTTCGCCGCCCGACTCCGCAAAGAACCTCCTATGACCCTGCCGCCCCAGTCTATGCCGTGGGCGATACCGTGTATATCGAGGATGACGCCTATCAGATCACCGAGCTGCGGGAGGACACCGTACAGCTTCTGCCCACCGGCATGGTATATCCCATCTATCGGGCAGAGCGCAAAGAACAGTTCGAGCAGCTGCTTCGGGCAGACCGCCGCAATGCTTACTATACCGAGTTTCTTCCCATTGACCCGGACAAGGCAGATCAAGACTTGCGGGATGTATTGGCCCATGGACTCATGGATGAAGCGGATAAACAGCAGCTTTCCGCGCTGCTGCAATCCGGCAGAAGCAACAGTGAGATCGCCTACTGGCTGAGTAGAGCTTATCCTCGTGAGATTGAGACGCTGGATTTGGAGAACGGCGATATTGCCGATTACCGTACCACGGCACAGGGCATAGAACTGGAAGTCATGGATGCAGAGGAAAAGCGTCTGGCTGTGCTGTATTTCCGCTGGGATGAGGTTGCGCCTTTGCTGCGCGGGATGTATGCCCGTCAGCTGGATGGCTTTGGACAAGAACAGCCCCAACCGTCTGCCGAATCCCCAGCCTTTCATTCCGAGACCGTGGCCGTCTATCCGGGCGATAAGAACCATCTACCTTATGATGTGGTGGTGGAACGGTTGCATATTGAGGAGCCGGAGCCGCCAGCCCCTGTAACAGAGCCGGAAAAAACCTTTGAGGAAGTGTTGGATGAACACCCGGTTTCCATT
>NZ_DBFCCJ010000031.1:0-1096 GCF_048380235.1 Ventrimonas sp.
CCCGCAGACAGGACATTGAGATTTATTATTCTTTTGTTGGCAAGGTGGACTTGCCCGAATAACCGCCCGACCTATCCGACACAATGCGCAAGTGCCGGATAGGAACGGCAAAATTTTTTACACTTCTATTACTTCTTTATCGCACATCAGTAAAATCTCAGGGCATGAAGCAGCTTATGGCCGGTGCTGGTGTAGCCGTTGTTGGTATGGTTCTTGTACCTCTGCTCTCCGGGCTGTTCTCTGTCTAAGCGTTCCTGCATGAAATCCTTGCCGCTCCCGCAGCTCTGCGGGGGCGGCGGAAAGGAGGTTGACACCGTATGGATTTCTTACTTGAAGCCCTGACGAATTGGCTGAAAGAAATGCTGGTGGGCGGTATTATGAGCAACCTTTCGGGGATGTTTGACAGTGTAAACCAACAGGTCGCGGATATATTCGTACAGGTAGGACAGACCCCACAGGGATGGAATGGCAGTATTTTCAATATGATTGAGAATCTGTCAAACTCCATCATGGTGCCGATTGCAGGTGTGATCCTGGCTATCGTGATGACCGTAGACCTGATTCAGATGATTGCAGACAAGAACAACCTGCATGATGTGGATACCTGGATGATTTTCAAGTGGGTGTTCAAATCAGCTGCCGCCATCCTCATTGTCACAAACACATGGAATATCGTGATGGGCGTCTTTGATATGGCGCAGAGCGTGGTGGCGCAGGCGGCAGGGATTATCAATTCGGATGCGTCCATTGACATTTCCTTAGTTATGACCGATCTGGAACCGAGGCTGATGGAAATGGATTTGGGACCGCTGTTCGGACTGTGGTTCCAATCCCTCTTTATTGGCATTACCATGTGGGCGTTGTATATCTGTATCTTTATCGTTATTTATGGCCGTATGATCGAGATCTACCTTGTAACTTCGGTGGCTCCCGTTCCAATGGCTGCAATGATGGGCAAAGAATGGGGCGGTATGGGACAGAATTACCTCCGATCCCTGCTGGCACTGGGCTTTCAGGCATTTCTCATTATCGTCTGCGTGGCAATTTATGCTGTGCTGGTGCAGAACATCGCTCTGGAAGATGACATCATCATGGC
>NZ_DBFCCJ010000032.1:0-1914 GCF_048380235.1 Ventrimonas sp.
CAGGTTCAGGCTGTCCTCCAAAATCTTGTAGGCATTGGCACGGCTGGTTCCATAGGTGGTGTAAGCTGCCACATCGTTGTAGGATACGGAAGATTTCCCCTTGATCTGCCATTCAGCAGTAAAGGAGGAATAGTTGACCTCTATGCTGCGCTGGAGATAAAACGGGGTGTTGAAGGTCTCGTACATAAACTGCTGGATATATTCCTTGTCGATCCAGGTGGCGCCAAGGCGCACCTCGATCTCCGACGCATCCAGGTCTTTGGGCTGAGCGGCGGTAAGAGCTTCCACATTGACTGCATAAACCGGGTCCTGCTGTGCCGCCCGCTGCGCCTGACGCAGTTTGCGGCGTACATTGCCAGAGAGGTATTCATCAGCAGTCACATAATGGGGCGTTCCGTCCTGCTCCAACTGTCCCGGTACACGGAAGATTACGCCTTGCAGCTCTCCGGCCAGTTCTTCTTTTGTTTTTCCGGTAAGCTGGCTCATATAGTCCATATCCACGCAGGCTTTTTCCGAGATGGACACCGCCAGTGCTTCACTTGCCGTATCCACCACAGCCACCGCCTGATGGGGCTTGATGGTCCGTTTGGTGAACATATCTGCCTTGCGTTCCAGCTTTCCGTCCTCGTCGATGACTTCCAGCGCACAGAGCAGGTAATAGGAAGAATCGTCTGCATAGGCCAGACGGTTTGCACGGTCATTGATGAGACCGTATTTGGCAGAAAAGCTGTCATAGAGGCTGTTCAGTTCCGCCTGCTTTTGGGTAATGGTGCTGTCCGGAACCGCTGCATCCATCTGAAGGTCGATCAGTTCCTGCACACAATCACGCAGTCCCACAAGACCTTTCACGCGGGCTTCGGCGGTGGCGTTGAGGTCAGGGCGCACCATACGGCTGTTTTCCCGGTAGTACACCTGCCCGTCTACAATGGCATAGGAATAGTTCTTCACATTGGGGTCGGCAGGAATGGAGGTGTCAATAGCTTCGCCTTCGCCCAGCTCCGGCAGCTCTGCCTCCTGATAAGTGCCATGAATGTACTTCACGGCATCATGCAGCTGGTCGGAAAGCTCCAGTCCCTCGATAGGATTCACAGTGTAGTCCATACCATGAGCAGTGCTTACCGGCTCCTGTCTGCCCAGCACCATTTCCGGGTGGTCGATAAAATACCGGTTGATGGCAAACCCATCCTCCGTTTGTCCGGTCTGAGTCCATTCCGGCACGATGTCCAGCGGACGGTCCCGCTTTTGGAGAAAAATGATGTCCGATACAACCTCGGCACCGGCATTCTTTTTGAACGCATCATTGGGCAGACGGATAGCACCCAGCAGCTCAGCACGCTGGGCAAGATAGCGGCGCACGGTGGAATCCTTGGCGTCCATGGTATATCGGGAGGTCACAAAAGCTACCACGCCGCCGGGACGCACCTGGTCGAGTGCTTTGGCAAAAAAATAGTTATGAATACTGAAATTCAGCTTGTTGTAGGCTTTGTCGTTGACCTGATACTGACCGAACGGCACATTGCCGATGGCAAGATCAAAGAAGTCACGCCTGTCGGTGGTCTCAAAGCCGCCTACTGTGATGTCCGCCTTTGGATAGAGTTGCTTTGCAATCCGTCCGCTGATGGAATCCAGCTCCACGCCGTACAGACGGCTGTTTCGCATTCCCTCCGGCAGCATACCAAAGAAATTGCCCACACCCATAGACGGCTCCAGAATATTTCCGGTCTCAAATCCCATACGGTCCACCGCTTCATAGATGGCCTGAATGACCGTAGGACTGGTGTAATGGGCGTTGAGGGTAGAGCTTCTGGCGGCGGCATATTCCTCCGGGGTCAGCAGTTCTTTTAGCTGGGCATACTCTAAAGCCCATGCCGGTTTCTCCGGGTCAAACGCATCAGAGAGACCGCCCCAGCCCAC
>NZ_DBFCCJ010000033.1:0-4552 GCF_048380235.1 Ventrimonas sp.
AAACAGGCGTAAGCTGACCCGCGCGGAAAAGAAACAGATAGCGGCGGTTATCCGGCAGGCAAAGGGGGACGGCAAAGCCCACACCGCACAGCAGACCATTCCCTACCTTGCCATGTACCCGGACGGTATCTGCAAAGTGGCGCAGCGGAAGTATTCAAAGAGCATTGCTTTTGAGGACATTAACTATCAGCTTGCGCAGGCAGACGATAAGACCGCCATTTTTGAAAACTGGTGCGATTTCCTCAATTACTTTGACGCAAGCGTGAACGTGCAGCTTTCTTTCATCAATCAAGGCTCACAGCAGGAACAGGCAGCGCGGGCAATCCATATCCCGCCGCAAAATGACGATTTTAACTCTATTCGCACCGAGTATTCCGATATGCTGAAAATGCAGCTTGCCAAAGGGAACAACGGGCTTGTAAAGCACAAGTACATCACGTTTTCCATTGAAGCGGACAATCCGGCGGCGGCAAGGGCGCGACTTTCCCGTATCGAAACGGACGTACTCAACAATTTCAAGGTGCTTGGCGTATCGGCGCACCCCTTATCCGGCTATGAACGCTTAAAGGTGCTGCATGGGGTATTCCACCCGGCAGGCGAGCCGTTCTCATTCTCCTATGACTGGCTGACCCCGACAGGGCTTACCACAAAGGACTTTATCGCCCCGTCCTCTTTCAAGTTTGGGGAGGGACGCTACTTTGCTATGGGGAAAAAGACGGGGGCGGTGTCGTTCCTTGAAATCCTTGCCCCGGAGCTGAACGACCGTATCTTAGCGGATATGTTGGACTTGGAAACAGGGGTTATTGTCAATCTCCACATTAAAAGTATCGACCAGTCGGAAGCAATCAAGACCATTAAGCGCAAAATCACAGACCTTGACAAGATGAAGATTGAGGAACAGAAAAAAGCGGTTAGAAGCGGCTATGACATGGATATAATCCCGTCTGACCTTGCTACTTTTGGGAATGAAGCAAAGAACTTGTTGCAGGATTTACAGAGCCGAAACGAGCGAATGTTTCTCCTTACGTTCCTTGTGGTAAACATGGCAGACACGAAACGGAAACTGGAAAATGACATTTTCGCGGCGGCGGGCATTGCACAGAAATACAACTGCGCCTTGACCCGTCTTGACTATCAGCAGGAAGCGGGGCTAATGTCCTCTATCCCTCTTGGGGAAAACCTTATCCCTATTCAGAGAGGGTTGACGACGAGCAGCACCGCTATTTTTATCCCGTTCATCACGCAGGAGCTATTTCAGACCGGGGCTGCCCTGTATTATGGCTTAAATGCCCTGTCAAACAACATGATACTCTGCGACCGTAAACAGCTTAAAAACCCGAATGGGCTTATCTTGGGAACACCGGGCAGTGGAAAATCCTTTGCAGCAAAGCGGGAAATCACAAATGCCTTTCTCATTACTGACGACGATATTTTTATCTGCGACCCGGAAGCGGAATATTATGCCCTTGTAAAGCGGCTTGGCGGGCAAGTGATACGCCTATCCCCAACTGGGAAAGGCATGGACGGTACGCCCCAGTATGTAAACCCTATGGATATAAACCTTAATTACAGCGAGGACGACAACCCCCTTGCGCTGAAAAGTGATTTTATCCTTTCCCTTTGTGAGCTTGTCATTGGCGGCAAGGAGGGCTTGCAGCCCGTTGATAAGACCGTCATTGACAGGGCTGTAAGAAATGTGTACCGCCCGTTCCTTGCAGACCCCGACCCGGCAAAAATGCCTATTTTGGGCGACCTTTACGACGAGCTGCTAAAACAGCCGGAGCCGGAAGCTGCCCGCATTGCGGCAGCATTGGAGTTGTATGTTTCCGGCAGCCTTAATGTATTCAACCACAGAACGAATGTGGAGCTTTCTAACCGCCTTGTCTGCTTCGATATTAAGCAGCTTGGAAAACAGCTCAAAAAATTAGGTATGCTCATTGTGCAAGACCAGATATGGAACCGCGTTACCATTAACCGGGCAGAGAAAAAATCTACCCGCTACTATATGGACGAATTTCATCTGCTCTTAAAAGAGGAACAGACCGCCGCGTACAGCGTGGAGATTTGGAAGCGTTTCCGTAAATGGGGCGGCATACCCACAGCAATCACGCAGAACATCAAAGACCTTTTGGCAAGCCGCGAGGTGGAAAATATCTTTGAAAACTCTGATTTTGTCCTTATGCTCAATCAGGCACAGGGCGACCGGGCTATCCTTGCAAAGCAGCTAAATATCAGCCCACAGCAGATGAAATACGTTACCCACACCGAAGCGGGCGAGGGACTTATCTTTTACGGAAATGTGGTGCTGCCTTTTGTAGACCATTTCCCGAAAGATACCGAGCTTTACCGCATTATGACGACGAAGTCGGAGGAAGTGAGCAGCCTATGAAAACAGACGTGATTATCAACCGGGACGCGCTTTGTGCTTTGCAGGAATTACCCAGTGAAAGCGTCCATTGCTGCGTTACAAGCCCGCCCTACTTTGCGCTGCGGGACTATGGGCTTGACGCACAAATCGGACAGGAGGACACGCCGGAACAGTATATTGATAGGCTGACCGCTGTTTTTGGCGAGCTTTACCGGGTGCTTAGAAAGGACGGTACGTTATGGCTGAATATCGCAGACACCTATTGCGGTACAGGAAATAAAGGCGGCTATGCTGACCCGAAAAACCCAAAGGGGCGCACCGGACAGCGGATTGCAAGGAACAGCCGCGTTACCGGCTGCAAGCAAAAGGACTTAATCGGTATTCCCTGGCTCCTGGCGTTTTCCCTGCGGGAACAGGGGTGGTATCTGCGCAGCGATATTATATGGCAGAAACAAAATCCTATGCCGGAAAGCTGCAAAGACCGACCGACCCGCTGCTATGAACATATCTTCCTGCTTTCAAAGGAAAAGAAATATTACTATGACGCTGCCGCCATTGCAGAACCCTTAGCACCTACTACCGCAGAACGGTATCGCAGAGCGCGCAGCACCAACAGCAAATACACACTGGAAATACCCGGACAAGGAAAGGTGCAGGGACTAAACCGACCGCGGGACGGCGGCTACTATGACGACGCGCTCATGCCGACCACGCGGAACAAGCGGGACGTGTGGCTGATTAACACTGTCCCATATAAAGGGGCGCATTTTGCAGCTTTTCCCCCAAAATTAGCGGAAACCTGTATCTTGGCAGGCTGCCCCAAAGGCGGGATTGTCATAGACCCGTTTTTTGGAAGCGGCACCACAGGATTTGCAGCAAAAAGCCTTGACCGCCATTATATCGGGATTGAATTAAATGCAGAGTATTGCGCCCTTGCGAGGGCGCGGATTGGAGGTGCAGGACTATCAAGCAGTTAAAACCACGCGATAAAATCACACAGAAAATGACCCGCGACGGGCTTATTGAGGTAAACGAAACACAGCAGACCGCCGAGCGTATCAGCAGCCGGGAAGCAGACAGCGACTTTTCAAAGCCGGACAGTGCCGCAGCGGAACGCGCCATAGAACATCTTGACGCAGCACATACCCGAAAAACAAACAAAAAGGCAGTCAAAAAAGAGCAGGAAGCTACTGCTTTGCGTACTTCCACTTCCCGCTTACAGTTTACCGACGAGGAACGGGCAACGCCGGAACTGGAAACTTACATCAAAAAATCGGAAAACGCCGCTGACCGACTGGACGCAGTAAAGACAGCAATCCCGAAGCAAAAGAATCTGGTTAAGGAGCGCACCTTTGATGAAGCCGCAGGCAAGGCAAAGACCCGCTTACGCTTTGAAGAACAGGAAAAGCCCATACCCGGCGGCAAAGCCCACAGGAACCCGTTATCCCGCCCCGCGCAGGGAGCGGGTATTTTCGTCCACAACAAGATACATTCCGTTGAAAAGGACAATTGCGGCGTTGAGGGGGCGCATAAATCAGAGGAACTTGCCGAGCGCGGCGCGAAATACGGGGTGAGGAAATTAAAACAGGGCTACCGCAGCCATAAGCTCAAAACCTACCGGGAAGCAGCAAAGGCAGAAAAGGCAGCATTTAAGGCAAACGTCAACTTCCAGTATCACAAGACCCTGCACGACAACCCGCAGCTTACTTCTAACCCTCTTTCCCGTTTCATGCAGAAACAGCAGATAAAACGCCAGTATGCAAAGGCGGCAAAGAAAGCGGCTGCCTTTGCAGGACGACACCCGGCAGGCGTGATAATCGCTATCGCCGCGCTGCTTCTGTTCATCATGGTATCCGTAGGGCTTTCCTCTTGCGGGGCAATGTTTTCCGGCAGCATGAACAGCGTGTTAGGGACTTCCTACACGTCCGAGGACAGCGACCTTGTGGCAGTTGAAAACAACTATGCCGCATTGGAAAACGGGCTGCAAAGTGAGATTGACGCTATCGAAAGCACCCACCCCGGCTATGATGAATACCGCTATGACCTTGACAGTATCGGGCATAACCCCCACGAATTAGCGTCTTACTTGACCGCCTTCTTGCAGAGCTACACCCCGCAGAGCGCACAGGCAGAGCTTGAACGTATCTTTGCCATGCAATACACCTTGACGCTGACCGAGGAAGT